>CAYSXF010000820.1:0-2715 GCA_964434815.1 uncultured Lentisphaeraceae bacterium | reverse complement strand
CGCTGACGAGCGAGACCGGGCGGATGCGCCCGCCGCCCAGATCCTCACAGGAGGAAACTCCGGGAAAGACCGGCGAGACAAGGCGGAAGCGCCCGCCCTCGACGGCCGCGAGGCCGGCGTCAGACCAGCGCACCTTCGCCCAGAGGCCGTCAGGCCGCGCATCCAGGTCGGAGATCCAACCGGCCGCCTCGGAAGATTTCTCCGCGTCCAGAGAGAAATGGTCGAAGTCCAGAAGGACGCCGGGGAAATTCACGGCCGACTTGCGCTTGTCGAAATCCGCGACAATCGCGGCGCACGCGGCGGCGTCGACGACCTGCGTGACGCCGGCCTCGCGGTGGACGAACTCGCCCAGGGGCGTGAGCTGGATCCAGCCATCGGCGGACAAGGCGAAGTTTTTTCCGTTCATTGAAAGACCTCAGTTACCGGGACCGGGTGTCGCGGGTGGTGCGGCGAGCAAAAGCGGGTCGGCGGTGGGCGCGGAAAGCGCGGGGGCGGCCTGAGCGGCCTGCGCCGCAGCGTAGGCCGAAGGATCGGAGGGCGCTGCGGGCGCTCCGGCGGCCAGCAGGGCGGCATAGGGATTTGCGTCCTCAGTGATTAATTTGAAGCCGGCCAAAACCGGCCAGCCGGGGAAAGCTTCCGCAAGGAGCGGCTTGTCCAGATCGCGGCGGCACGACTCCGAAACCACAACGGCGTCGCCGGCGCAAATCTGTTTCCAGGCGTCGCTGTGGGCGCCGCCGGCGAGCGTCCCGCTCCCGGACTCCGCGAACATCGTCAGAATGCCGCCCGTGCCGACGAGCACGATCTGCTTGTCGATATAGGCCAGATGATCGAGGAAGGGGGGCCGCCCGACTCCGCCGCCGTTCACATAGGAAACCGTAGAGCCGTAAGGGAGATAACCGCGCCCGTCCTTCAGGAGGCTCTGGGCGATATTCATATATTCGGTCTCCTTGGCGGGGTCGGTGCAGCCGGGGGGGCCGACGATAAACACGGAGGGGATGCCGTAGATTGAAAGATAGCCGTCCCAGTCCGTCATGCAGAGGTTGCGCCGGAAATACTGCACCGACAGGATGCGGTCTAAAGCCATCACGGACTCGGTGTAGACGAAGTTGCCGAGATCGACCGGCACGCCCTCCTGCACGCACGAGCGGGAATGCTGGTTATACTGCCAGTCGCCGAACATGCCCTTGCGGCACCAGAACCACTGCTCCACCGGCTCAAGCCGCACTACGCGCCCCTGGCCGTCATAATGCTTCTCGGCGTGGGCGTAACCCCGGAAAGAGGCCGTCGCGAGGAAGGCCACCGCCTCGCGGAGATTCTCAATGCGGCCGTAGGCCTCATGCAGGAAGACGGCCTGCTCCCGGGCCAGCACCGGGTCGGAAGGCTTGTCGTCGGCGACGACATCCCAGGGGCAGCCGAGCAGGGCCGCGCGGCGGCGCTGCACCACAGTGGCGATCAGCGCGTCGGAGCGCTCCATGCACTGGTAGAACCATTGGAGGTCCGCATACGCGCCGCGCTCGCCCTGCTCGACGAGCTGGCAGATCAGCTCCATCGTCAGACCGCGCAGCGGGTTCAGATACTCCCGCCACTGGTTATCCTTCACAGCGTTGAAACTCTCGGCCATAAAACACCGCCTGTAGAACCGCGCGCCGACGCCGCGCGGAAAAGAGACTACTTCCCGCACTCCTCCAGGGCGATCGACAAAAAGAGGGTCTTGAACTGATCCAGACTCGAACCGCGGGCGGCGAGCTTCGCCGAGACCTCGGCCTCCGTGTAGCGGGTGACGCCGTTGCGCAGAACCTCGCCCGAGGAACTCAGCCAACTCCAGGCGGTGATGACGCCGATCGTGCCGTTCGGCAAGACCACGATCTGGATGTTGTTGAGTTTGACGCTCGAAACGGTCTGGGTCATGGTCACCGGGGCCGACCAGGCCTGGGCAACCGTATTCGTCTGGGCGCACGCCCCGGCAACGAACATAAAGGCAATGAAAACGGCAACGGGAACCTTCATCTTTCTCTCCTTTTCCGGGGTCACATCCCATCCCAAAAACCACCCCAGTAGTAATAACTTGAAATAGAGGTGAACACACTCATGTCACCCCAAGATCCGCCGGCATAGTGACCCTCATAAATGTAAACGAGATAGAGGGATTCGGGAGTGTCGCAGACAAAAGCGCCGGCCGTGTCGCTCCAGTAGACATTTACCGTGTTCCAGCCGGAATCATAACCCGAGGCCCAGTAGCTCCCGGGGTCGCCGCTTGGGACATAAACCACGGCGGGGCCGGAAGGGGCGGAACCGGACAGGGAGTAGCGGTCCCAAAGCTGCCGGCGCTCGGCGGCTGAAAGCGCGTGGTCGTAGACGCGGACGTCGTCCATGATGCCGCCGAAATGGTACGCCCCGGACGGAGTCATGCCTATGACCACATCTTTATCGCCTCCGAAATCCGAGGTCAGACAATCCATGTTGGCCCCGGCGACGGCGTCCGGCCCGTTGTCGAAAAACATAGACAACCCTGCCCGGGTGCCGGTGCCGTCACTCGTGACCGCGAGGTTATGCCATGCGTTATCGCCGCTGGCGTTAGGCATATACACCTGCACCTCATTGTCGGCTGGAGTGTCGGAGGCGTTCATCTGGAAGTAAATGTTGCCGCCCGCTATAAAGAAAGACCAGCCGTGGTCACTGTGGTCCGTCTCACTGGTGCCCAGCAGAATCTGGTAA
>CAYSXF010000819.1:0-2716 GCA_964434815.1 uncultured Lentisphaeraceae bacterium | reverse complement strand
AGACGGGCAGTTCGATAAGACCATTTTCGTGGTGGCCGGTGACAATGGCTTATCGCTCGGCGAGCACGGGCTGCTCGGGAAACAGAGTCTTTATGAGTTCGGCGGGATGCATGTGCCGTTGATCTTTGCCGGGCCAGGGATACCGAAGGGCGAGACCCGTGCGTTCGCGTACTTATACGATGTGTATCCGACGATGTGCGAGCTGTCCGGTGTTCCCGTGCCGGCGAAGTTGGACGCGAAGAGCCTCGAGCCGATTATCCATGGCAAGCAACCGAAAGTGCGAGATTACATGTTTAATGCTTACCGAAACTGCCAGCGTTCGATTCGCGATGACCGGTGGAAATTGATCAGGTATCCGCTCATCAATAAAACCCAGCTCTTCGACCTGCAAGCCGATCCGCACGAGCTGACGAATCTCGCCGATAACCCCGAGCATGCTGCCAAAATCGCTGAGATGATGGAGAAACTACAATCTGAGATGAATCGCAACGATGACAAAACCCTGCTCACCGCGTCCGACCCGGCACCCGCAGAATGGAATCCTCTGTCAGCGAAAGCCAAGTCAAAGAAGAAAGCCAAAGCCAAATGAAGCATCGACTCATCCACTCAAAGCCCGTGTTCGCCCTGGGCATCGCCCTGCTGGCGCCGCTGGCTGCGCTGCATGCCGCTGATTCCCCAAAGCTCAAGCCCAACATCATTTTTGTTCTGTTCGACGACATGGGCTACGGTCAGCCGAAATGCTATCGCGCGGGCACGGAGTTCAAGACGCCCAACATGGACCGCCTCGCGCAGGAAGGCATGCGCTTTACCGACGCGCACTCGGCGGCGTCCGTCTGCACGCCGACGCGCTATGGCGTGCTCACCGGCCGCTATCCTTCGCGCATCGGCCAGTATGGCGTGCTCACGACCTACTCCAAGCCGATCATTCCCAAGACCCGTTTCACCGTGGCTTCGTTGCTGAAGCAAAACGACTACGACACCGCGTGCATCGGCAAGTGGCACCTCGGCATGGACTGGGGCGGCAAGCCGGGAAATGAAAAGACCATCCCCATCGGCACGCGTCTCGTGACAAGTCCGAACGCCGCCGGCTTCGACTATTTTTATGGCTACACACACGCGCGGAACATCGGAACTGTCATCGAGCAGGATAGGGTGGAGGCAAACGTCGAGGAGGCGGAAACCCAGCCTCGGCTGGCGAAAAAGGTTGTTGAATTTCTCGACAATCCCGTGCGGAAGGAGAAGCCCTTCTTTCTCTATCTTCCTCTGTGCCCGCCGCACACGCCGATTGTCCCCGCGCCGGAATTCGTCGGGAAAAGCGGGGCCAAAGGCAAAGAGAGCAAATACGGCGACTGGCTGTATCAAGGCGACTGGGTGCTCGGACAGGTGCTCGAAGCGCTCGGACGCAGCAAGCTCGCCGACAACACCCTCATCATGGTCAGCAGCGACAACGGCGCCGCCGGACGCTCGTATGCGCCGCTGCGAGGCGCGAAGACCAGCATCTACGAGGGCGGTCACCGCGAGCCGTTCCTCGCCCGCTGGCCTGGCAAGATCAAAGCCGGTACGGTTTGCGAAGACACCATCTGTCTGAACGACCTGATGGCCACCTGCGCGGAAATCATCGGCGCGAAGCTCCCCGACAACGCCGGCGAGGACAGCGTGAGCATTCTGCCCGACCTGCTAGGCACCGCGAAAAGCCCGGTGCGCGAGGCGACCATTCATCAGTCACCCAAAGGCGACCTCGCAATCCGACAAGGTTTTTGGAAGCTCATTTTCCTCAAGAATGGCAAACACGAACTCTACAACCTGCAAACCGACTTGAGCGAAACCATGGACGTCGCCGAAGCGAACCCGGATGTTGTCGCGCGTCTCACCACCCTCATGCGCCGCTATATTGATGAAGGTCGAAGTACCCTGGGAGCGCCTCAGAAGAACGACGCTGGCATGTCCGTGGACGCTTCTGCCGCCGGAAAAAGAAAGGGCAAGAAGGCGCAAAAAAGGTCCGAGAAGGAAGTGGCGCTCGCACTGGACACCCATTTCGACTGATGTCCGTCCGCACTCTGCAAAGCTCGGAAAGCCGGTAATTCGACCATGAAACTTATTCTGTCACATCTCACGGCCCTGCTGCTCGCAGCCGTCCCAACCCTGACCCAGGCCGCTGAAACTCCACCGAGGGACGGCTTTGCGGACCTCGATCAGCTTGTGTCGGAAACCCATAAGGCCTCGCTCAAGCTGCGTGAAGAGGCCCTGCGAAAGACCATCGCCAAAGACACGGTCTGGCCTCAGGGCATCTGGGGCGATAATCTCTGGTGCCTCGCGGCTCTCTACCTGAACGAGAAGGCGGATGCGGCCAATGCCCGCCTCCTCAAGCAGGCAAACGCCTACATCGGCATGATCCGGAAAAGCGGAAGCACACCGGCGCCAACCCCTGAGCAGCCGGGGAACGCGCCCTGGACCTTCTTTTCCATCACTGATTACGTGCGGACGCTCTGCCTCTTTCACGCGAAGAGCACGCACTTCCCGGGGCGTCTCACTCCTGAAACGGAGGCCGCCATGAAAGAGGCTCTCTGGCTCTGGGTTAGTCAGGAGAGCCGGATCGCCGACGCCGGCCTCGGTGACCTCTTCCTGCTGCTCGGCACGGAGAACCACGACCTCAACAAGCGTCCCAACTACTGTCTCTTATACACATCTCCGAGCCCACGAGACAGGCAGAAATCTC
>CAYSXF010000818.1:0-2719 GCA_964434815.1 uncultured Lentisphaeraceae bacterium | reverse complement strand
AGGCGCAGGTCGGCAAGCTTGCGCGAAAGCTGGGGCCCGACGATCAGCAGCCCCTCGGGGCGTTCGCGATACGCTAGCTTTTCGAAAACCGGCGCGGAGCAGGAAAAGAGTTCGGCGCCCAGCTCGCGGCAGCGCTGAACGATCGCGGGCTCGTTCAGGTTCTTGAGATACAGCTCCTCGCAGAAGAACAGCATCAGCGGCTTGTAGCCGTTGTCGAGCGCCCGCTTGCACTCGCGGTAGCCTTCGACCAGCATTTGGCCAGCCTCGTCGCGATGCGACCGCTGGCGCAGCTTGACCGCGTGTTTGACTTTCGGATTGGCAAGAGAAGAGATGTGTAGTTCCACCATAACGCCACCACAGTACCAAAACCCCGCGCGTGACAACAGCCGGAAGATGGCTTGCCGAAGGGCTAGAGCGCGACAGCGGCGGACGGGAGCCTAAAATACTCTTTTCAGCATGTGGTAGCATTTCCCTTGGTATTCTGTCACCGTGTAAGATAAACTATCCCTTTCGCAATCGAAGCTTCGGCTTCGCGGACCGGACAAACGGGAGAGATGACATGTTGAAGACACAGTGGCTTTCTATCGGCTTAACGCTTGTGACGACGGTCGGTTTGGCAGAGCTGACGACTGAGAAAAAGAATCCGTCCGTGCTGCTCGACGGTGTCGCGGCGTACGTCAACGCCGACATGATCACCATCGCCGAGGTGATGAGCGAGGTGCGCCGCAGCCCGTGGGCAGACACCGCGCCGGAGCTGCGCGAGAAGCGTCTCAGGGAGCTTTACAAGGCCACGCTCGATGCGCTGATCGACCGCAAGCTGATTCTTGCGTCCGCGCAAAAGTCCAAGATGCAGCTTCAGTCCTGGGCGGTCGACAACCGCGTCCGCGAGATTGTGGCCAACAATTTCGACGGCGATCAGACCAAATTGCACAACCTACTGGCCGACCGCAAGATCGCCATCGAGGAGTGGCGTAAGAACATCGAGGAAGATCTGAAGATCACCGCGATGCGCTACCAGCAGGTTGAGAAACGCGTTGCCCCTACGCCGATCGAAGTGCGTGCGGAGTACGAGGCTAACAAAGGCCGCTATCAGACCGAAAACGCGGTGGCGGTCAGCATGATTATCCTCGATCCGCCCGGACAGGCGGGAGATGAGACGGTCGAGGTGCGCGCCGGCAAGATCGCCGAAGCGCTCAAATCGGGCACGCCGTTCGCCTCGCTGGCCAAGACCTACTCGAAGGATGCCAAAGCCTCCAACGGCGGTTCCTGGGGCAAGGTGAATCCCGACGACGTTTTCCGCAAAGAGATCGTCGACGCTCTCTCTAAGCTGAAGCCCGGCGAAACGTCACCGGTTTTGGTTCTCAACGGCTACGGCTACATTGTCCGCAAAGACGACCAACAGGATGCCCGCATGCTGACGTTCGAGGAGGCTGCGCCCATCGTCGAGAGCCACCTGCGCATGAGCCAGGCCGAGAAGCTTTACAAAGAGTGGACCGAACGCCTTCGCAAAGAGGCCTACATCAAGATTTTCGAACTGCCTACGAGCAAGTGAGCGTGAGCCGTGAACCTCACGTCGCCCTCCCACGTCAAAGCCTGGTGCATTGAGAACGGGTTTCACCCGAACCGCACGCTGGGCCAGAATTTCCTGATCGACCGCAACATCCTCGAAGCCATTCTCGATGCGGCGGGAGTCGCGTCCGGTCAGCGCGTGTTAGAGATCGGTCCCGGACTCGGCGTGCTGACTGAGGCGATGCTCGCCCGCGGCGCGCGCGTCACGGCTGTGGAGAAGGATGCGCGTCTCGCCGCACGCCTGGCCGGGTCGCTCGGCAACCCGCCGGCGCTGCGCGTGATCGAGGCCGACGCGCTTGAGCTCGACCTCGGCGTGCTCCTGTCAGAGGGTTTCGGCGCCTGTGTTTCCAACCTGCCCTATTCGGTCGGCACGCGCATCCTGCTCGACCTCGCCCTGCATCCGCTCGCGCCGTTAACCTTCACCGTGCTGGTGCAGACCGAAGTGGCGGAGCGCCTGGCGGCTGCGCCCGGCGGCAGCGTGCGCGGTCAGGCCGGAGTCTGGCTCCAGCTCGACTACGGCGTGACGCTCGTGCGCGGGGTTAAGGCCTCGTGCTTCTGGCCGCGTCCGGAAGTGGGCTCCTCGATTGTGCGGCTCGATAAGCACCCTTGCGCGCTCAGCCCAGACGAGCGTAAATGGTTTTTCGAGCTCACGCGCTACGCCTTCATGCACCGCCGCAAACAGTTCGGCGCGGCCTTGCGCAAAGCGCCCGAGCCGGTCGGCCGCGGTGACGCCGCCTTGGCCGCACTGTTCGCGGCTGCGGGCGTTGACCCTTCGGCGCGCCCCGAGCAGCTCGCCGACGCGCAGTGGCAGGCGCTGGCACGCGCGTTCGCCGCCGCTTCGGGTGCGGCTACTCCAACTGCGATTTGAACGTCTCGAAGCGCGCCTTCAACTCGGCGATCTCCGCTTCCAGCGCCGCGACGCGGGTCTCGAGTTCGGTCAGGCGGGCGACCTCGCCCATGACGGCTGCCACGGACGCCGGAGGCGGCAGGTCGGTCTGCGAGAGTTCGGCCGACGGAGGCTGGTCGCCGAGCAGGTGGGCGAAGCGCATCTCTTTGTGGCCGGGCTGCCGGGGAAGCTCGATAACCAACGGGCCCGGCATGCGGGCGGCCAGGCGCTCGAGGGTGGCCTGCACCTCTTCCGGCGCGTTGA
>CAYSXF010000817.1:0-2726 GCA_964434815.1 uncultured Lentisphaeraceae bacterium | reverse complement strand
GGGGCAGATGCTTTGGACGCGGCTGTGGGCGGGGACGGGTGAGCCGTTCTTCGAGTGGCAGACGCTGATGGCGTTGGGGTATGCGGTGCCCGCCGGAGGGGTGGCGGGCCTTGTGGGGTTTGCGCTGTGCGGTCTGGCGGACCGCGTCTCTGGCAATGTGAAGCCGGTGAAAGAGAGCAATGGATTATTGTGGGCAGAAACTAACCGATAGCTGGCGGATAGCGGTTCTGACTTTGGTGATTACGGCGGGGCTGGCCTTTCTGGCGTCGTCGCTGTACCAGGTTCAGGTGGTTCAGTTCTCCGAGTTCGCACGCGATCAGGTGCGGCAGAGTGTCCGTTATGTCCAGGTGCCGGGGCCGCGCGGAAAGGTCTTTGACCGCAACGGCGTGTGCCTGGCCGAGAACCGCCCGAGCTATTGCATCGCCTACTATGTGGAAGAGCTGCGCAAGCGCGGCAATTGGGCCCGGACCATCGACGCGGTGGACGCGGACATCGACCGGCTGGCGGCGGTGCTGGGCATCCCGCGCGAGATCACGAAGGAGCGCGTGGCTCAGCATGTGATGCAGAGCCTGCCCATGCCGCTGCTGGCGTGGCGGGACGTGGAGCCCGTGACGCTCGCGCGCTGGGCCGAGGCAGCCGACGCGTTTCCGGGCGTCGACGTGTATGTGCAGCCCGAGCGGTTCTACCCGCAGGGTTCGCTGGCCGCACATGTGGTCGGATACGTCGGACGGGACCGCCCGCAGTCGCGGCCCGGCGAGAAGGTGCATTTCTACTTGCCGGAGATGTTCGGTAAGGCGGGGCTTGAGCGGCAGTACAACGCGGTGCTGACCGGCGTTTCCGGGTCGCAAATGATCCGGGTGGACGCGCGCGGCTACAAGCATGCGGTGTGGGAGGGCTCGCCCGCGGTGCCGGGTCAGGACCTGCGCCTGACGCTCGACGTGAAGGTGCAGCGGACGCTGGAGAAGGCGCTGCGCGGCTGGCGCGCGGCTGGCGTGGTGGTGGATCCTCGCAACGGCGAGATTCTGGCCATGGCGAGTTCGCCCGCGTACGACCCGAACCTGCTTGTGCCCTCTCCGACTGCGGGCGTGTGGAACCGGCTGAATACGGACGAGGCGCTGCCGCTGTTCAACCGCGCGGTCCAGGGGAGGTACGCGCCGGGAAGCACGTTCAAGCCGGTGACGGCGATGGCGGCGCTGCTGCACGACGGGTTCAGTCCCGATGAGACGTACACGTGCAACGGGACTTTCGTGATGGGCACGATGCGGCTGCGGTGCTGGAACACATACGGCCACGGCCCCATTGCGCTGCGCAAGGCGATCGAGCAGTCATGCAACGCGTACTTCTGTCATCTCGGCCAGACGATCGGCTACGACGCGATCTACGAGCAGGCGCACAAGGTGGGGCTGGGCGCGCTGACGGGCATCGACGTGCCCTACGAGACGCGGGGGCTGCTGCCGACGGGTGAGTGGAAAGAGAAGAACATGAAAGAGGCGTGGCGCACGGGGGACACCTGCCACATCTCCATCGGCCAGGGGTTTCTGCTGACGACGCCGCTGCAGATGGCGATGCTGGTTTCGGTCTTCGCGAACCGCGGAACCCTTTACCGGCCGCATCTGGCGCAGCAGGAGGGGCCCGGCGAGCGTGTGCGTGAGATGGATTGGCCGAAGGGCGCGCTCGACCTGGTTCGTGGCGGCATGCACGACGTGGCCGCGCTTGGCACCGGCCGCCGCGTGCAGGTCCGGGGTCTGGAGGTGGGCGCCAAGACGGGCACGGCGGAGTACGATGCGGGCGGCGTGCGGCGCAAGAACACGTGGGTGACGGCCTTCGCGCCGTTCGATCACCCCACGGTGGCGATGGCGATCCTGGTCGAGAACGGCATGTCGGGCGGCCAGACCGTGGCGCCGATGGTGCACGAGGTGCTGGTGTCGATTTTCGGCGAGGCGCCTGCCGGAGAAGAGGTCGGCGCCCCCGAGGCGGTTGGTACGGAAAGGGGGAGCGACTGATATGATCAAAGAGTTGATCGCCCGCTTCCGTCATTTGAACCCGCTGCTGTTCGCCTGCATGATCGGGCTGACGGCCATGGGCGTGATGTTCATTTACAGCGCGTGCTCGATCCGCGAAGATGCCGATTTGCAGATGCTCTACATGCGGCACGCGGAGGTCGGCGTGCTCGGGTTGGTGCTGTATTTCGTGGCGGCGTGGACGGACTACCGATCGGTGATACGGCTGAGCTGGCTCCTTTATGTGGGCTGTTTCGTGCTGCTCGCGCTGGTGCCGCTGATCGGCGAAGAGACGATGGGCGCGCGGCGCTGGCTGTTCGGCATCCAGCCGTCTGAGCCGGCGAAGCTGGCGATCATCATGATGCTGGCGTGGCTTTTTGGTCGGCGCGAGGCGAGCCGCGGGGTGCTGGCGTTCTTCCTGACGCTGCTGCTGGTGGGCGCGCCGGCGCTGCTGATTCTGCTGCAGCCCGACTTGGGTACGGCGATGGTGCTGGTCCCGACTGTGCTGGCGATGCTGTTCGCGGCCAATGTGGCGGCGCGCCTGTTCTGGACGTTTCTGCTGACCGGCCTGGTGGCGGCGGGCGTGGTGATGGGCGTCATCTATGCGGCGGAGCGGGCGGACATGCCGCAAGAGCGGCGCGACGCGCTGATCCATGCGACGCACCTGAAGCCGCACCAGGTCAAGCGGCTGCAAGTGTTCATGTTCCCTGACAAAGATCTGCACGG
>CAYSXF010000816.1:0-2730 GCA_964434815.1 uncultured Lentisphaeraceae bacterium | reverse complement strand
CCGTAACCGAGCCCGCCGCGCACGCCCCTAAACCCGGTGCCAAGCCAGCCCTGCCGCGCCCCGGCAACATCGTGGTCATGGGCATGGGCGAGCCCTTCGCCAATTACGACAACGTGCTGCGCGCCCTGCGCATCCTGAATGACCAGAAGGGCGTCAACATCGGCGCGCGCCACATCACGCTCAGCACCTGCGGCGTCGTCCCCGGCATCCAGCACCTCTCGGAAGAAGGCCTCCAGTTCGAGCTCTCGGTCTCGCTCCACGCGCCGAACGACGCCCTGCGCGACCGTATCATGCCGGTCAACAAGCGCTGGCCCATCGCCATCCTCCTTGACGCCTGCCGCGCCTACACCGAGAAGACCGGCCGCGTGGTGACCTTCGAGTACACCCTCGTCAAAGACTTCAACGACCGCCCGCAGCACGCGGACGAGCTGATCCGCCTCCTGCGCAACATCTCCTGCAAGGTCAACCTCATCCCGCTCAGCCCGACCGAAGGCTTCGGCGGCGAACGCCCCGACGACCGCGTCTGCCTCGCCTTCCTCGACGCCCTGCTCAAGGCCAAGATCAACACCACCCTCCGTAAATCCCGCGGCAAAGAAGTGGACGCCGCTTGCGGCCAGCTCCGCCTGCGCTGCAAGGACAAGCCTCCGTTCCAGCCCGAGAGAAGATAACGCGCGGCCTCTCACGGGCGCCTTTTTCACAGTCGTCCAGTTTGAAGGCGCGATCCACGACCCTGCTCACCACATGGTAGCACCCCGCCCCCTCGGTCATCACCCTCGCGTGTCTCATCCCGCGCTTCCTATCCCCGTTTGTCGCCGCCCACTCGACACCCGCCCGCGCCTCCCCACTGAAGTCCTGTCGCTTAGTTGTCGCTGATTTCATTGGGAAAATTCGGACATTACTGGACATGTTTTCCAATGTTCAGTAGCGTCGCGAGATGTTTCAGCTTTCGTGCGTCGGCTAGCGAACTGAGATGAGTGTGCCGCCTCGGAACACCTTCAGCACGAGACTGTTGCCGACCACCCGGACGCGCGTCTGATACGGTCCCAGCCCCGCGCCCAGCACGCTCCACGCGGACAGATTGCTATCTCCCAAGATGGTTCCGAAGGTGAAGAGTGTCATCTGCGGCGGAGGCGTCTGGCCGTTGAGCGACAGCGCAACCGTGCCCGCGCCCGTCACCGAGAGCGTGCCCGTCACGTTGACCACGTCGGATGTGCCGGAGACATAGTCGACCGCATTGGTCATGCCCGCCGCCAGCGTCAAGTTTCCGCCGACAGTCAACACGCTGGCCACGCTGTTCGTGTCGCCGGCCGCCAGCGCCCCGGTCACCGTCACGGTGCCACCTGTCACGGTGCCGCTGCCCGACAGCGAGGACAGCGTCTGGGCGCCGCCCCAGAAGTCGAGCACCGTTCCGGCCTTGACCGCAGCCGCGACCTGAGGCGAAAGGCTGTTGGTCACCGTAAACGCGTCTCCCTCGGCCATCCATTTGCGTCGCAGGTAGCGGATGGTGTTGACGCGGTCGGAGGCGCTCAGCAGGTTCGTATAAATCAGGACTTCACCGAAATCGGCGGTCAGCCCGCCGTCACCGAGGCGGGTGAACGGCGTGAAATTCGTGGTCGATGTGTTCGGCCCATAGGCGTTCTCGTTCACCCACAGGCGGTAGTCGCCCACCTGAAGCTGCGCAACCTGCACGGCCCAGTTGGTGCCCGAATCAGATGAATCGATGGCCATGGCGCCGCCGCCCTTGGTCAGGCAGCGGTTGTTCAGGTTGTTGAGCGAGTGCATCCACCCTGAGGTCGGAGTCTGACCGTCGCTGCCCAGCGCATTTCTCCATAGGCCGGTCGGGTTGCGGTCCCGGAACACGATAAAGACCGTGGAGCCTTGAGCGGCCACCAGGCTGTTGAAATAAAGGCCGCTTCCTGAAAAGCGCAAGACGGGCAACCCGTTGACCACATTGGTCTGATAAGTCGGTCTGCTGCCTTGGTCGTAAGCCCAGAGACTTCCGCTCAGGCTTGTCCAGCGGCCGACCGTGCCGCCCGGCGCGGGCGTGCCGCCCGTGCCGTCCGTATTCTTGGCCAGCGAGGCGGGGTTGGCGGCATCCATCCAAAGCGCACTGCCAGGCACGGGGGCACCGGGCTGTGTTTCGACCTTGCCCCCGCTGACGGCAAGCGGACCTGTGAACGTCTGCGTGCCGCGCAGCGACAGGGTGCCCGCCCCGCTCTTGGTCAGTCCTGATGATCCCCCCAGTGACGCGGAAACAAATCCCGCATCGGTCACCGTGTAGGATGCGGCCGCCAGCGCTCCGTTCATGATCGAGCCCGCGCTGACCGTCAGCGCCGAATTGGACATCGAGAGTCCGCCGAGATCATAAATGCCGCCGGAAACCGTCACCGGGACGGCTGGATCCATCACGCCCGCCGAACCCAGCCTGAGCGTGCCGCTGGCGACGGTCACGCGACCCGTGAAGGTGTTCGCGCCCGACAGGGTCCACACGCCGCCGTCGATTTTGTTCAACGAGCTGGCGCCGCCTTTTGAGATCACGCCGCCGATGGTGCCGAAGCCGCCGCCGCGCAAGGAGAGCGTGGAGGTGCCAAGGTCGATGCCGCCGTTGAGTGTGACCGTGGCCGCACCGGCCAGCGAGCCCGCTGCGATCGGCGAGTTTTGGAAGAGGCTGATTGTGTTCGTGTGGGTGGTGGTGTTGTAGAAGATCAGTCCGCCCGGGTTGCTCCAGTT
>CAYSXF010000815.1:0-2731 GCA_964434815.1 uncultured Lentisphaeraceae bacterium | reverse complement strand
CCGGGAACCTGCGCACCCTGCCCGGCAAAGATACAAACCTTGTCACTCATACACTCATTCCCCTGTCATTCGTTGACTCGCCTGAATACCCGATCAGGCGATTGAAAACCGGCAGTTTGACAACTTTTGAAAAAATGTCAAACTGAAAGCCCATTGCGCACTAAGAACGGGTGGTAGGTTATCATACTCTGGCATCCTACGCGACATGAAAAATCGGCCCTTTGCGTCTCACCGCGGCTCAGCGGTAACGGCCACATCCATGGAAGCGATGCGCCGGGTAATCTCTTCGGTCAGATTGTTGGAGGCCGCCGCCGCGCCCGCGATGATCGCATGGAAGATCGCGCGGTACGATGAAGAGCCGTGCGTGATGATCACCGTGCCGGGCACGCCCAGCAAAGGCGCGCCGCCGTAGATCTCAGGATCCATCCGATGCTTGAGCGTCTGCAAGGCGCCTTTCAGCAGCAGCGCGCCGAACATGCGGACCGGATGGCGGAAGAACTCCTTCTTCATCCAGTAGCCCACCGCGTGCGCCACGCTTTCCGTCGTCTTCAGAACCACGTTACCCACGAAGCCGTCGCAGACCACGACGTCCGTCTTCCCCAGAAAAAGATCGTGTCCCTCCACGTTGCCGCGGAACTTCACATCCGTCTTCTGGATCAGAAGAAACGCCTTCTTGGTCATCTCGTTGCCCTTGCAGTCCTCGGTCCCGATGCTGAGCAGTCCGACCACAGGCTCCGTGCGCTTGAGCACCGCATGGGAGTACGAACTGCCCATCACCGCGAACTGCGCCAGCCACGTCTCATGACAGTCGGTGTTCGCGCCCGCATCCAGCAGAAGCAAAGGACGGTTGGGCTGGCGCGTCGGCAGAACCGTCGCGATCGCCGGCCGGATCACGCCTGGAATGCGCCCCAAGCCGAAAACCGCCGCCGCCGCCACAGCCCCCGAATTGCCCGCCGACACCATGGCGTCGGCCTCCTTGCTCTTCAGCAGCTCCATGCAGATGTTGATCGAGCACAGCTTCTTCTTGCGGACGGCCGTCGCCGGCATTTCATCCATGCCGATCGACTCCGGCGCATGAACCACCTTCAGCCGGGAAAGGTCGGCCTTCGGGTACTTCGCGAGTTCTGCGCGGACCACGGTCTCGTCGCCAACCAACAGGATGCACGAAATCTCTTTCAGTTTGAGAGATGCCTCCACCGCACCGTGCACGATTTCGTGCGGCGCGTGGTCGCCTCCCATCACATCGAGGGCAATTCGCATCATGTACTCCTCGCTAAAAAATCAAAACCGGCTAAGATGAGCACCCAGATGGCGGTGGCACACCTCCGCATGTCGCATGCATTCAAAGGGGGGCCCGCGATCCGCGGAACCCCCTTGTCTTAAGCGATACTCGGCTGGCCGACCCTACACCGTGTGTCCGATGCGCACAGCGATGAACGCGCCGCGACTACTCCGCAATCGTCAGAACCTTGCGGCCCCGGTACATTCCGCAAGACGGACACACGCGGTGCGTCTGCTGCGATGCGCCGCAACTCGGGCACGTCTGAACCTGGGCGAGCTCCGCCTTGATATGCGCTTTGCGCTGACGGATTCTCATCTTCGACTTCTTCCGTTTTGGTACGGCCATTTTATTCTCTCCTTACTCGACAACACGGGCGCGAGTGTCTCGCGCCCAAAAAAATCTCACTTCAGCGACTCCAGCGCCGCCCAACAGTTTGCCCTGCCCGTCTCGCGGCACGCGCAGGGCGCCTGGTTCAGGTTCGCGCCACACGCCATGCACAGCCCTTTGCACGTTTCGCGACAAACCGGATATCCGGGAAGGGCGAGTATGATAGCTTCCCTTATCTCTTCGGTCAAGTCCAGGAAGTCGGTCGTTTCATTTATTTCCACCGAGCAGATGAAGTCCGGCTCCACCGCCTCGGTCTCGAAGGTGTCCGCACAGCGCGAGCAGACGCACGTCAGCCGCTGCCGCAGCTTGCCCCGCACGAGCAGCTCCGTCCCGAGCGCCTGAATGTTCAAGTCGTAGACAATCCCGCCCACCGGCGTGAGGAACTCGCTCTCGCCGAAGTCAAGAACCTCCGGCGCGGTCTCGCCCCGGTACTGCTCGCCGCCGTCTTCCAAGCGGGCTATATCAACGATCAAACGCCCCTGTGTTTCCAACGCAGCCTCCCGCCCGGGCCTGATGCTCCGGCTGATTGCGCATATGCGCGTCGATGTACTTCTGCACGGGTTTGGGCACGAACGAACGCGTGTCCCCGCCGTACCGCGCGATCTCCCGGATCGTGCTGGCCGTCACGTAGCTGTAGTTCTCGTTCGGCATCATGAACAGCGTCTCGATCTCCGGCGCGAGCTTCCGGTTGGTCAGCGCCATCTGAAACTCGTACTCGAAATCCGAATACACGCGCAGGCCGCGCACGACCACCCCGATGTGCCGCCTGCGGCAATAGTCGACCAGCAGGCAGTCGAGGCGGTCGATCTCGATGTTCGGCATGCCGACCTCGTCCACGCTCTCGCGGATCATCGCCATGCGCGCGTGAAGGTCGAACATGCCCGTCGCCTTCACCGACACGCCCGCAACGACCACGATCACCTTGTCGAACAGGGACGCGCTGCGCTGCAGCAGGTCGAAGTGACCCAGCGTCAGCGGATCGAACGTCCCAGGATAAACTGCGATTCTCCGACCGGGAATAATTTCAAGCGAACCAGCGATGAACGCTGCGGCCAATGTCAC
>CAYSXF010000814.1:0-2735 GCA_964434815.1 uncultured Lentisphaeraceae bacterium | reverse complement strand
CAGCGCGGGGCCCCAAGCTATTGATTCCTGTGGCCGCGGCCCTGCTCGTGTGGCAGGCGCTCGTGCTGCCGCGCCTGCCGCGCGAGAACGATCTCGCGCATTTCCAATCGCTGGCGCTCTACAACGGCAGCGGCAACGTGGAGCGGCGCTATCCCGACTGGCAGGCCGCCTACAGCATGGCGCTCACCCACCCCTGGCTAGGCGTAGGGCTCGGCAACTACCAGAAGCATGTCGGCCAGTACTACGACAACGTGCCGCGTCAGACAGGCCCTTCAGAGCCGGACATCCAGAATCTGTATCTCGTGCTCGCGGCGTCGGCTGGTCTGCCCCTCCTGCTGGCCTTCTTCGCGCTGTTGGCCGGCGCGGCGCAAGCGGCACGGGCGGCGCAAAACACGCGCCAGCCGCGCTCCCTGCGCGCCTCGCTCGCGCTAGGCGTGGCGGGTTCGGTCACCGCGTTCGCAGTCACCGCCGTGTGGCATCCGCTGCTGGTCAGGGGCATCGGCCTGCCGCTTGTTTTCCTGATTGCACTCGCATATCATTTGACTGAAGCAGAGGATGTCAATGGGATCTGAAACCTCAGAAGCGCCGCGTATTTTTGAACTGCCGATCCAGAAGATCCGAAACCGGATTCTGAGGGGGCTGGCGTGCCTGCTGAAGCGCCCCATCGAACGCGCCTCCGGACTTCGGGCGGACGATGACATCTACGCCCGCGCCTGGAAGATGCCGAAAGAGATCCCGTTCTGCGACCGGGTTCTCCAAGCGGTCGGCGTGAGAACCCGCTTCTTCGAAGAGGATTTGAGCCAAGTTCCGAAAGAGGGCGCGGTCATCGTCGTCGCGAACCATCCGTTCGGCGGGATCGAGGGCGTCATCCTGCTGTCGCTGCTCCGGCGCGTGCGTCCGGACGTCAAGGCCATGGCCAACTATCTGCTGGAGGCCATCCCTGAGATGCGGGGCGACTTTATCTTCGTAGATCCGTTCGGCACCAAGAGCGCAACCAAAGTCAACATGCGGCCGATCAAGGAGAGCCTGACCTGGCTCAAAGAGGGACACCTGCTCATCGTCTTCCCGTCCGGCGAGGTTTCCAGTTTCGACCGCCGCACCCTGCGCGTGCGCGATCCCGCCTGGAACCCAAGCATTGCGGCGCTCGTCCGCAAAACTGGCGCCACCGTGGTGCCCATGTTCTTTCCGGGCCGCAACAGCGTCGCTTTCAACCTAGCCGGGTTCATCCACCCGCGTTTGCGCACCTTGCTGCTGCCGCGCCAATTCGCCAACAAGAAAGGGAAGGCTCTTTCCGTCCGCATCGGCACGCCGCTGAGCACCAAGGCTCTGGAGCCCTTCTCAACCGACGACGTGCAGCTCATTAAATACCTGCGGTTCCGATCCTACCTGCTGGCCGAACGCGAGACGCACCGCACGCGCCGCTTCATCTCGCTCCATCCGCCGATGCTGCCGCCCGACCCGATTGTCGCGCCGGTTCCGAGCGCCATTCTGGCCCGGGAAATCGCCAGCCTGCCAGCTTCTTGCAAGCTGATCGCCGCCAGCGACTTCGAAGTCTATATCGGCGAGGCGAGCCAGATTCCTTCTTGCCTGCGCGAAATCGGACGGCTCCGCGAGGCCACCTTCCGCGCCGTGGGCGAGGGCACAGGCAACGAGATCGACCTCGACGCCTTCGACGATTACTATTATCACCTCTTCATGTGGAACACGGCGCGCCAAGAGATTGTGGGCTCTTACCGACTCGGCTTAACCGACACCATCGTCAAGGAACACGGCGTCCACGGACTCTATACGCGCACGCTCTTCAAGTTCGACGAACGCTTGATGCAGCAGATTCCACCGGCCATCGAAATGGGCCGCTCGTTCATACGGACGGAGTATCAAAAGGCCTACACCTCGCTCTTCCTTCTCTGGAAAGGCATCTCCGCCTTCATCGGCCGCAATCCTCACTACCGGGTTCTCTTCGGCCCCGTCAGCATCACCAACGAATACCGCGAAGCCTCTCGCTGCATGATCCTCGCCTCCATGCGCCAGACCTGCATGGAGGACAGCCTCAAACACTTGGTGAAGCCCAAATTCCCGCCCAAGCCGCCTCGCCGCTCGGAGTGGTGCCTGAAGGAATACGCGGAGTATATCAACGACATCGACCAAGTGGCCGAGTATGTCGCGGAAATTGAGCCTGACTGCAAGGACATCCCCGTTCTGATACGGCAATACCTCAAACTGAGCGGCAAGCTGCTGGCCTTCAACGTGGACCCCGAATTCAGTTCCGTCGTGGACGGCCTGATCATGGTTGACCTTTCTCAATCCAGCCCCAAGACGCTCCGCCGCTATATGGGCAACGACGTCGCCGAAGCCTACTTCAAATATCACGGCATCACCGAGTCCTCTGACAGTGCCCCCGTCCAACCTACAAACTGAACCCCTGACCCTCCCATGCTCCAGCACCTCACAGTCCGGAACCTAGCCATCGTCGAGGAGGCCACCGTGGCCTTCGGCAAAGGCCTCAACGTCATCACCGGCGAGACCGGCGCAGGCAAGTCGGTGCTCATGGGCGCGCTCGATCTGGTGCTCGGCGGCCGCGCCGACAAGTCGGCCATCCGCGAAGGCGCGAGCGAAGCGTGGGTCGAAGCGGTCTTCGACCTGCCCGATCCCCGCGCCATCGACGCGTTGCTCGATGCCGGCGGTCTTCCTGTCTCTTATACACATCTGACGCTGCCGACGAATAGAGAGGTGTA
>CAYSXF010000813.1:0-2735 GCA_964434815.1 uncultured Lentisphaeraceae bacterium | reverse complement strand
ACACCTCTCTATTCGTCGGCAGCGTCAGATGTGTATAAGAGACAGATCATCGCCGAAATCTCCGGCGGCGAGTATACCTTGTCGCCGACCTTGACTTGCGCGTCTCCGTTTGCGGCGCGCACGACATCATAAGGGACCATCGAGATCTCGCGCGTCATTTCCTCAAAGCGCCGCCCCATGAAACGCTTGATCGAGTAGACGGTCTGCTTGGGGTTCGTCACGGCCTGACGCTTCGCCGACTGTCCGACCAGCCGTTCGCCGCTTTTTGTGAACGCCACGATCGAAGGCGTTGTGCGCATGCCTTCCGCATTCGGGATCACAACCGGCTCGCCGCCTTCCATGACCGCCATACAGGAGTTCGTCGTGCCTAAATCGATTCCTAAAACTTTCGCCATTTTTTCAGCTCCAATCCGTTCGCCCTCTGTTGACTAAAACAATAACAGGCGGACGGCGGTATAAAAGCACCTTGCATGCCACGCAATCGTTTGGGCGGGATAATAAGACGACAATATATTGCACTGCAATATGTTATGTATGTTAATTTAAAAGTTAAGTGTCCGTGTGTGACAGCACCGTGTCTCACTAATTGTGTCACACTCAAGCGCTACGGGACATCCTGTCTCACCCTGTCTTGACTCTTAGAATTAAACAGGAGTTTAAAAAAATGAGCGCGACCGGCAATACCAAGTCTAATGATCCGTTTAAATTAAGGAATCCCACGTATTGGCGTGGCTCTGCTTGACGTGGACGGCGCGAGTCTCTAAGCTGTGCGTGTCAAGTTGAGACAAAAATTCTGCCGTTTTCGGAAGGAAGGCGGTTATGACTTTAAAAGTAGAAATCATTCTTTTTTTTATAGGGGTTAGCGCAGCAACGCTTTCTTTCGCGCGAGACGATTCGGCCTTCGACCGCTCAGGCGCGCGTTCCGTTGGCGACTCCAACGCGCAACGCGGGGGCATGCGCACCCCGGCCTCTGCACAAGAAGTGCCGCGTGCCATGGCCCCGTCGAGTCAAGGCTCCAGCGCATCCATGTACCGCCCCTCCGGAGGCGGCGCAGACCGCGATGCCTCCCGCGTTACGTTTACGCCCGCACCCGGCGCGCAGTCGGTACGGCAGCCCAGCGCAGTAGTGGCAAATCCCAGCCGTGAAGCCGCCCGCACGACTTATGCCCCTGCTCCAGCCCCGCAGGCAGTGCGGGACCCGAACGTACCTATGACCGTACCCAGCCGCCGCGACATCGCTCGCTCGACGACGCGCAACGCGCAGGCGGACAGCGTCAGGACAGAGCAAACTCGAACAACCGAAGTCGCGCATTCCATCCCAGCCCCAGTGGAAACACGGACCGTCAACGCCCCTCGCACATCCGCAGACCATCGGTCGGCGGCTCCCGGCTCTGAGGCGCACCCGAACACCCAGACGCCGAACGTCAGCGCCGCCTCAACGCGTCAAAGAACAGAGGCGGTTGCGACCCCTCATCGCACGGACGCGGTTTCAGCGTCCTTGGTGCACGAACCTCTCGACGGCCGGAGCAACTCGTTCCGCACACCGCCAGGCAACCGCACTGCGGCACTCACGTCCGACGCACGCCGCGACACGTGGCCGACAGTGCCGGCGGCCGCACGCGCTTCGACGGTTTCGAGGCAGGAGGCCGCTGCCGGAAGCGCGGCAAGGGCCATTGCGCCGGACCGTGAGCATATGCCTGCCGTTGCGAGTTTGCATTCGACACGCGACGAGAACGCCAATGACAGGTACGCGCCTGCCTCCGTGAACCGTGCGCTTTCCAGACCCTATCTGCATGAGAGCCCGACTCGACTGCCATCCTCCGGGCACAGCGATGCCGGGGTCCGTCGCCCATTCGACAGCCGGGCAAGCCTCAGTCACGCTTCTGTTTCTACAGCCTTACACCAGACGAATCCGTACGAGCCGACCCATCATTATTACCCCGACCGCCAATATTCACCTGATCGGCATCACGACGCGTACCGCCCCATCTGGTTTGCGCCTGTGGTCTATCCTGTCGGGTTCGGCATGACGTGGAGCAGCAGGGGCTCTTATGCGTTCGCCGTCTCCTCCTGCTCGCCTGCATGCGCCTACTCCTATTCGTATATGCCTTATTACGACAGTTGGTCCTATGGCATGCGAGGGTGTTCCTCCTTGTATTACGGCGGCTGGAGACACGGCTGGTACGGCGGTTTTTCCTATGTCTATAACCCGTGGCCGGTGTACAGCACCTGTTATTTTTACGACCCGCCTCAAGTTGTGACCCAAACGGAAACGGTCTATGTGAGCCAGCCTGTCGCTACGGCCGCAACAGCGCCCGTAGCTGAAACCGCCATACCCACAGCCGACGCAGCCACGCCGGCACCGGAAGCCGTCGTGTCTGCGCCGGAAGCAGCCGCTCCCACCGCCATGCCCCCCCCGATACCAGCCAGCGAGACGCCCCCTGTTTCCATCACCTCGGCGACCGTATCTAATACGCCGGTGGCTGCAGCTCGCGAGTCTATAGCGAACAGCGCTTCGGTCGAAGCGCCCCCGTCCGAGTTCGAGTACCCAGCCACGGCAGATGATTTCGCTCTCAACTTCGCTTCTTACGCAGAGACGCTCAATGCGGAAAGGATCTGGTCGTCCTACGCGGGGCTCGACCGCTCCGATCCAAGTGCTGAAATTCGCTTAGACGATGAGACAGCGGCAAATTCACCTCGGTAATGCTCATGGCCGGAAACGTATAATGCATAAAC
>CAYSXF010000812.1:0-2735 GCA_964434815.1 uncultured Lentisphaeraceae bacterium | reverse complement strand
TCGCGCAGCGCCTTGCAGGCCTGGGCGCCGGAATAGTCGAACTCGCAGGCCTGGCCGATCACAATCGGCCCGGCGCCGATGATCATGATTTTTGAAAGGTCGTTTCTTTTGGGCATCGTTTTAGGCTCCGGTCTAACGTGTGCAACATTCCTTATGAAGGTAGCAGGGCGTGTGCCAAAGGAATCTCGAAGGTGGCGCACGACGCAAGTGGGGCAGAACGGGGTGACATGATACAAAAACGGCATGGCATGCGCCATGAGATTATGATACTCTTTTCACGATTTTGTTTTCGGACCCGTGCGGACTGTTTCAGCGGCACGACAAAATTGTTTGAGACGGTTTCAGCATCTGACACGTGCGACAACAATGTTGGACGCGCAGGATGCCTTCAGGCTGAGTCTGAAGGTGCAGGTGCGGCGGTTCCGGCTCAACGACAATTCTGTTGCAAGGAATGGGTCTCAATAAGGTTTGTCCGACGGCATCGCGACGTGTGGGCGGCAGGTGCCGTTTCTTTTCTTTTTTTTGGCATGAGGAGTGCTAATTGTTATGGCCATGATTTTACCGGATGACAATTTGGGTGACACCGAGACACGGGACGAACCGCGCGAGCATTGCGGCGTGGTTGCTGTATACGGCGTGGACAACGCGGCGCTGACGATCTACAACGGTCTGTTCGCGTTGCAGCACCGGGGCCAGGAAGGCGCCGGAATGGTGATCAGCGACGGCAAGATCATGCATCTGTGCAAGGGCATGGGGCTGGTGAGCGAAGTGTTCACAGGCGACTTCACAGAGCATCTGCCGGGCAGGATCGGCATCGGCCACGTGCGGTACTCGACGACCGGGGCATCGCGGTCGGCGAACGTTCAGCCTTTTCTGGGAGAGTGCCGCGACGGCATGTGGGCGGTCGCCCACAACGGCAATCTGGTGAACGCCAGCGAGCTGCGCGACCGCTACCAGAAGCAGGGCGCCATTTTCCAGACCACGACGGACAGCGAGATTCTGCTGCACCAGTTGGCCGACCCTGCCTATTTCAACGCGCAGGACCGCATCCGCAAGGCGCTGGTCGAGCTGCGCGGGTCGTTCGCCTTCGTGATCGCGCGCCCGCACTGCATCTTCGCAGCCCGCGACCCGTGGGGCATCCGCCCGCTGTCGATCGGCAAGCTCGGCAAGGGCTATGTGGTGGCCAGCGAAACCTGCGCGCTGCGGCAGATCGGCGCGGAGTACTTCCGAGACGTCAACCCCGGCGAACTGGTCAAGATCGACGACAACGGCATCAAGAGCCTGCGGTTCGGCGAGGTGCCGGTGGGCGGGTACGGGCAGTGCGTGTTCGAGCAGATCTACTTCGCGCGTCCGGACAGCCACGTGTTCGGACAGAGCGTCTACACGGTCCGTTCGGCGATCGGCAAGCGGCTGGCGCAGGAGCATCCGGTCAAGGCGGACGTGGTGGTTCCGATCCCGGACAGCGGCGTGCTGGCGGCCTTGGGCTTTTCGCACGAAAGCGGCATCCCGTTCGAGCTGGGGTTCATCCGCAACCACTACATCGGGCGCACCTTCATCATGCCGACCCAGCGGTCGCGCAAGAGCAGTGTGGATTTGAAGCTGGCGGTGGTTCCGGAAGTGGTCAACGGTAAGCGCGTGGTGCTGGTGGACGACTCCATCATCCGCGGAAACACGATCCAGAAGCGGATCGAGATGCTGCGCCGCGCTGGAGCGAAAGAGATCCACGTGCGTATCTCCTGCCCGCCGACGCGCCACCCCTGTTTTTTCGGCATCGACTTCCCCGAGGCGAGCGAACTGGTGGCGACGAACCGTTCGGTGGAACAGATCTGCAAATTGTGCGGGGCTGATTCGGTGGGCTATTTGAGCATCGAGGGACTGCGTTCGGTGCTGACGAAACCGGAACATTACTGCTATGGATGTTTCGAGGGACAATACCCTTGTGCGACCGAACATGTGGCGAGTAAGCATGCGTTGGATCACACCGGTGTCGAGAACCTGGAAGACCGGCATCACCGCTATGGCGTGCTGATGCAGTAGAATGGCGCGCCGCCAAGGTGGCCTGAAGAAGAGGGAGTTTGAAGGAAAAGCATGAGTATGAATGAAGCGAGTCTCTACCCGAAGAAACAAGGACTGTACGACCCCGTTTTCGAAAAAGACGCTTGCGGCGTAGGCATGGTGTGCAGTCTGAAGGGCGAGAAATCACACGATATCGTGGTCAAGGCGTTGCAGGTTTTGGCGAATTTGGAGCATCGCGGCGCGACGGGCTATGATCCGGAGACCGGCGACGGAGCGGGCCTTCTGATCCAGGTGCCGCACGCCTTTTTCGCTTCCGTCGTGAAGGGCTTGCCCGCGGCGGGCGAATACGGGGTGGGCATGGTCTTCCTGCCGCAGAACGCGAAGAGCCGGGGCGTGTGCGAGCAGGCGCTGGAGAAGCATCTGAAAGACGAGGGGCTGACGGTGCTCTCGTGGCGCGATGTGCCCGTGAGGCCCGAGGCGATCGGCGAGCTCGGGCGCAGCACCATGCCGTTCATCCGCCAGGTTTTTGTGGGGCGCGGAAGCGTCGCGGCCGACGCGCTGGACCGGCATCTGTTCATCGCCCGCAAACTGGTCGAGAATGAGATCCTCACCAGCGGTCTCGAGGGCCGCGAGCAGTTCTACCTGCCGAGCCTGTCCTCGAAGCTGATCGTGTACAAGGGGCTGATGCGCTCGTTCCGGGTGGCGGCGTTTTACGACGA
>CAYSXF010000811.1:0-2736 GCA_964434815.1 uncultured Lentisphaeraceae bacterium | reverse complement strand
CTCGGAGATGTGTATAAGAGACAGCCTTGGCGGAGTAGATCATGTAGGTCGGCACGAAGCGCCCGGGATCGGTCCCGCCGAAGAAAATGGCGTCTTGTTCCATCGCCGGAGGAAAAAGCGGATTGGGCAGAGGCTCATCGTCCGCCTCCAGTTCCTCCGTGATGGCGTCGGCTCCGCGCATCTGGTAGTTGCCGAACTGCCAGCCATAGTCGTGGTCGTTCTGCTCCGCGCCACTCATCGAAAACACGAGATAGTCGTTGGTGTAATTCTCGTAGACGGGAACCGTGCATGTCAAAAGACCGGCACACACCATGACCGCGCGCAGCGGTTTGAAAAGGCCGTTGGCAAGCTTGCCTTTCTGCACCAATTTCTTGAGCAGCAGATTGCCAATCATCAGGCCGAAGGCCAGCCCGTATCCGATCCAGATCGAGAATATGCCGTGCGAGCTGACAAATTTAACTTTCTGGATAAAGGCGTCCTGCAGGTCGCCCTTGACATTCGCGAGCACCACCAGCACCACGCTCATCACAAAGAAACCAGCGGCAGTTGCGATCATCCACTGCTGCGTCACCGTATCCATGTCGGAGCGGAACCCCAGCCGTTTTTCGGCCTGTTTGCTGCCGAAATGAACGCCAAGCCCGATGATGCCAACAAGAATAAGCGCTAAGAGCATCGCTCCCAGTTTCACGCCGATGCCCGCGTCTCCCCCGCCGGAGAGAACATGCATGAGACCCATTGCCACAAACACCACCACCGCACCCGAAGCCAAGGCCAGACAAATCCCCACCGTGAGGCCTTCCGAAATATTGCGCGATTTCCAGATGCGCACAACGAAATCCTCAATCTGGCGGAGCACGATGGTACCCAGCCCTGTCAGCAGCAGCAGCATGATCAAGGCGATCAGGAACTTGTCGACGCGCCCCGGAGGCTCGCCCTCAACGATCTCCGATTGAATCACGAAAAGGCTGGTCACCAGATAGAGGCCTGCCGCAGCGAATAGAGCGTGCAGGCGATGCCCCTTAATCTTGACGCTCCACTGCGTGAACGGCAGAAAGCCGAGTGTGGCGACGATCAGCGTGAACTGAATGCGCAAATCCGTGAAGTAGGTGCCGATTTGGAACAAGAACTTCTTGTTAAAAACATCAGACGGCGCGATCTTCTCATACTGCCCGCGCATGATGGCGTGCTTGAAACCTTCCCATGTGCGCGGATATCCCCAGTTCATCGGCGGGTTCCGAAGGTCGGAAACGATCGGCATATAGACGTAGAATGAAACGCCCAATTCGGCCAACAACATAGTGACAGCAACCGAGCGCCCATTCGGCAACATGAACCACCCCAGTCCGGCGATCAGGAAGTTCCAGATGATCGGCCACCAGAACCACCACGTCGACGGGTGGGTCAGTCCGTTCATGCCGCCTTTGCGCAGCAGCATGTATGCGCCGATCTGCACCGCCGCCACAGGAATAGCATAGAACAGCCCGCGGGGAAGCGTCGCGCACAGCAGGAAGAGCACCGTCATGCCGCCGAGCAGCGCCACCAGCGGCAGGGACCAGTCGTAGGGCTCCCCCGTGTAGCCTTGGGGAACAGGCATGCCCGGAATCGCCGCCAGCCGGAAAAGGAGAATCATCGTCATGACACCCGCGGGCACAAGCCAGGTGAGCGAGGCCTTGTCGTTCCACTTGGTTTTGTACGCATAAGCGCCTGCCACGCACAGCCCGATGATCAGTGCGATCAGCGCCGCCACACCCGTGTAAACGTCGGGCGACAACAGAGGCGCATCATCTGCGCCAACGCTGACCACTTTCGTCGAGGCTGACGAGAGGAAGAACAGCAGGGCGCCGAACGCCGCAAGTCCGGCCGAAATGAACGCGCCCTGCTCGGTCAAGCCCGCGAGCGGAGCCATCCACGCCTTGCGCGTCGCGGCATTACGGCAGGCGCTCAGCACCATGGCCGCAACCAACGCCAGGACCAGAAAAAAGCACCCTGCCACCAACAGCGTCATGGAGGGCACAGAGGTCTTCAGTAGCGGCGCGAATTTCGGATAAGCGGGGCCGCCCATGCCGGCCACCGCAGGCATTTCCGCGCCGATCTGCAACACATACCCCGTCAAAAGAACCGGGATGCCGACCAGCAAGAAATCGCGGAAAAGCGCGATGTCGCGCAGAAAAATCACCACCATCAGCGGCACCGCGGCTAGCAACAGCACCTGGTAGTTCGTCAGGCCGAGCCCGAACACAAACGCCGTCAGCCACAAAATCTTATCGGTGGGGCGGCGCATCCACCGGTAGGTCAGCAGAAAAATCCACATGAGAAAGAACGCGTTGAGCGAGTAAACCTCCACGATCGTCGCTTGCGACCACATCACCGGACTGAAGGCAAACGCCAGGCTGCCGCCCACGCCGCCGGCCCAGCACAGCAGGTTGTTGTCGTCTTGCTGCAGCTCCATGTCGCTGTCGTGCGCATCACGCATCATATCCGAGGCCGACCGCGTGATGAGCATGGCCGACAGCCCCGTCGCCAACGCCGCAAAAAAACCAGACATCAGCGCGATGCTCCACGCGGGCGTCGGCTGCCCCCGGAAGGTGACCCAGCTAAACAGCCTCGCAAAAAGAAATGCGCACATCGCCCAAGTCGGATAGCCAGGGGGATGGGGCACGCCCAACTGGTCGCCGCCCACCGCCAGCTCGCCCGAATCTTCCAGCGTCACCGAAGGGCCGAGCGTGACAAAATAGA
>CAYSXF010000810.1:0-2742 GCA_964434815.1 uncultured Lentisphaeraceae bacterium | reverse complement strand
ATTTCTGCCTGTCTCGTGGGCTCGGAGATGTGTATAAGAGACAGCCACGAAAGCGCGCACGTGTGACTGCAGCATCGTGAAATCGAGCACAACGCGCCGCCCCTGCCACGCCTTCGGAATCGCGATGCGCCGTTTGTACCAGGCCTGATCGAACGCCTTGTTCCCTCCCCGCTCCTCCAGCCAAGGCGCGAGCCAGACTTGCTGCGCGCCGCCGTCGAACTCCCACGCGGCGTCCGGCCAGATTCCGGGGAGCTTGAACCAGCCCCAGCAGTCGCCTGCCGCGGGCACCGACGCCGTGGTCTCATTCGTCTGAACGGGGCGGAAGCCCCACAGCCCGTTGAGGCAGACCTTTTCGCGCGTCGGTGTCGTCTGCCGCCACGCGTCGGCGATGTTCCATGGATCTTTCTCGGCGTCGAGCGGCAACGGCGCGTCTGCCTTGACCAGCGCCCTAACATGACTGACGGTCAGTGAAATTCCGCGGAATTCCACCGTTCCCGTGGTGCCGAGGTTACACGGGTTGAAGCTCAGTGCGACAGCCTCAGGCGGCACGGGGAAGAAGCGCTCGCATGTCTGCCAGTCCTTGGTGCCGACCATGCCGAACACCTCCGGCCACGCGCCGACTCGCGCGCCTACTGCGTTTTGGAAGGACATGGCCAGCCTTCCGGTCTGCCAGCTCTCTTGGCCCAGCGTGACGTTCGTCACTTTCATCTTCATGGAAAGCTTGAGCTGGCCGTACTCGGGCTTCAGCGGGATCTTCAAATTGACAGCCGTGCCCGAGCCTTCAAGCACCAAGCGGTTGCCAGCCGCGTCTTTCTCGATGCGTGCGCTCCTGCCGCGCGGCCAGCCGACCGCCCAGCCCTGCTCATCGAGTTTCGAGAAGTCGCCGTTAGCGACCAGTTCCGTCCCCACCTGTGCGTTCGCCATCAGCGCCACGCACACCCCCGCAAAAAACAACCGTGTCCGTTTCATAGGCATACTTTACCACACGCGCTGTTTTCTGCAATCATGCTTCCCCTGCATTGCACCCCTTCACGGTGCCCGGTCGAGAACAACGATGAGAAAGGTCGCGATGGGGCCGAGGAACAGGGATAGAAACCACCAGAGCATCCCGCTCCTGCCTTTGCTCTGCGCGAGACCCGCATTGATCAGCGAGAGCGTCCCCCAACCTGCGACAAATTGAGTCGGTTCGTTCATATCCAGCGCCCCTTTCAGGTAAATAGAAATACTGTTACAGAACGGTTAACCGCAGTCAACCGTTTTAGCGCGCTGCAACAGGTTCTGTTTGACTCCCAACACGGTGCGAAGTACAGTTTCCCTAATTCATTTTCGTCATGGAGATCACCATGCCCGTCATGCATAGCCAGTACCGCGAAGCCGGTGCCGTCACTGTTGATGACTCTGTCTGCATCCGTTGCGGCGAATGCGCCGCAATCTGTCCCGGCGAGGTGCTCTCGCTCGAAGGCGGGCGCATTCGCGTGCGCGCCGACAGCCCTTTCGGCTGCCTCGCCTGCGGCCACTGCATGATGGTCTGCCCCAAGAATTGCGTCCGCGTCACGGGACGGGGCTTGTCGCCCGACGATCTGCGCCCCTTGCCTCTTCCTGAAGCAAAAGCCTCTGCAGACAGCCTCTCCGCCTTGATGCAGGCACGGCGCAGCGTCCGGCGCTTCACCGGCCAGGAGGTTCCCCAGTCTGTGTTGGACAGGGTCGTCGCAATAGCCGCGACGGCTCCCATGGGAATTCCGCCGTGGGATGTGGGCTGCGTAGCGGTCAGCGGGCGCGGCAACGTGCGCGCCTTAGCGAACCGCATCGTTGCGGCTTACGAAAAAATGCTGTTTCTTTTCAAGCCCTGGACTCTGGCCCTGATGCGGCCGTTTTTCGGGCGCGCGACCTATGACCAGTTTCTTCACTTTATATTGCCGCTCGCGAAAACGTACATCCGCCACCGGCGCGAGGGACGTGACGTCCTGTTTTACGACGCCCCCGCGGTGTTGCTGTTCCACCACTCCCCTTACGCAGACGCAGGCGAGACCTATATCGCCTGCACCTATGCGATGCTGGCAGCCGAGTCGCTTGGGCTTGGCAGCACCATGATCGGTGCCGCCGCGCCGATCATCCAACGGGATCGCGCGTTGTGCCGCAGACTGGGCATTCCTGACGGCAACAAACCGGCCATAGCCCTGATCCTCGGATACCCGGCCACCCATTTCAGGCGCACGGTGGCTCGCACGTTTGCACCCAACTCGAATACGCATAAAGCGCGGGAGGAACACGCATGAACGTCCAGGTCTTGCAGCATGTCGCATTTGAGGACATCGGAAGCATGGCCCCTTGGCTAGCCGAACAGAGCGCAGCCATCAGCCATACCCGCTTTCATGAAGACTCCGCTCGCCTGCCAGCCGTGAAAGGGCTCGACCTCGTCATCGTCATGGGCGGACCTATGAGCGTAAACGACGAATCCGCCTATCCCTGGCTGAAAGCGGAGAAGCGTTTCATCCGTGAGGCGGTCGAATGCGGCACGCCGCTGATCGGAATTTGCCTCGGTGCGCAACTCCTCGCTAACGCCTTCGGCGCACGAGTCTATCCGAACCGTGAGCGCGAAATCGGCTGGTATCCGATCAAGGCTGTCGCCTCATCGGAAGAGGTATTCCGTTTCCCCACCCAGGCGAACGTCTTTCACTGGCACGGCGAAACGTTTGACCTGCCCGACGGCGCCGTGCAGTTGGCTTCGAGCGAGGCCTGCAC
>CAYSXF010000809.1:0-2745 GCA_964434815.1 uncultured Lentisphaeraceae bacterium | reverse complement strand
AATCACCACCACGAGCAACGCACCCATGTTCAGATGCGGCGGGCTGGTCCGGTTTGCTGCGACAGTCAGCACGTGCAGGCTGCCGAAGAAAAGCGTCAGCAAACACAACAGCCACGTCAGCCGGTCGCGGATGAGCGCGGCGGTCCTATCGCGTCGTTCGGGCGCGAGCCAGTAATCGCGGCGGGGTATGTTGATGGAGCTTGCGCCGGCAGTGCGGATTCGCCGCGAGACTAACGCAAACAGGAGGGCCAGCACGGCGGGAGTCGCGCCGATAAGCAGGAGGTACGGAACGCGGCCCATCCAGTCGTCAGCGTTTCCATCCAGTCCAAAGTGACAGGCCACGCGGTCCGGCAGCATTGAAGCGAACACCATCAGAGCGACGACGAGGGCCAGATACAGCGAGCCGAACACCGCAAACGTTGGCGGGTTCTTGCCGACTGCCTTGTTGTCGAGAGGCGGAAACTGTTCGATCGGTTTCCGACAATCGCGGACTGCGCCCGCAACGATCATTCCGAGGACAAACAAGAAAAGTGATACTAGCCAGCCGGAGATGTGCTCTCCCGAGAGAACCGCCGGTACGAATACCACCGCCATCACTCCCATGGACAGGATTCCGTTCGAGCGCCAGCCGGCCCAATGAATGACACGCCGCCCGTTGCGGACGCCGACGATCGGCGAGAAAAGCAGCAACTTCGACATGAAGTCCGGCCGTTCGCAGACGGGCGTGCCGCCCGTCCTGACCGGGGTTGCGGGAGGAGTTGCCAGCGGCGGTGTGCTCGCGATGGTTTCGACCATCGTCTTTACGTCGCTGACGTGCTGGTAGCGCAGTTCCGGGCGCTTCTCCATGGCGCGGAGTACGACCTCGTCGAGGCGGACATCGACGACCACTTTTTTCGACGGCGCTGCGAAATCGCCTTTCGGCAACTCGCCGGTGAGCATCTGGTAGAAGACCACGCCGAGCGAATAGATGTCTGCGCGATGGTCCACGTCGGACGGATGCGCGACCTGCTCGGGCGCCATGTACTGCGGCGTGCCCATGATCAGGCTGGCGTGGGTTGTCTCATGTGGCACGGGCAACTTGCCCGTGTCTTTCATGGGCGGGTCGCCCATGCCACTTGGAGAGACCAGCTTCGCCAAGCCGAAGTCCGCCACCTTCACGCGGCCTTTGCGGTCGAGCAGGATGTTCTCGGGCTTGATGTCGCGGTGAACGATCCCGACGTCGTGGGCGTACTGGAGTGCGTCGCAGATCTGCGGCACGATAGCCAGCGCCTCGCGCGGACTGACGCGCCCGGAGCGCAGGAGTTGACCGAGGTTCACGCCGTCCACGTATTCCATCAGGAAATAGAACAACTCGCCGGCCTGGCCGAACTCGTAGAGCGTCACGATATTCGGATGATTGAGTTTCGCCAGCGCCTTGGCCTCGCGTGCGAAACGCTCCGCAAAGGCCGGGGCACTTCCGATGTCGGGCGGCAGGATCTTCAGGGCCACCAGCCGGTCCAGATTCTTCTGCCGGGCCTTGTAGACCGCGCCCATGCCGCCGCAGCCCAGCAGTTCGCTGATGTCCAGTTGCGGAAAATACGGGGCGATCTCCGATACCTCGGGCGGCACGAACCGCGCGTTGTGCCCAGCGGCGGTGGCGTCCACGACGCTGCCCAACCCGACAGCCAGCAGACAGTCGTTGCAGAGTCCGATCTGGTCGGCACTGGCCGCCGTCTTGCCGCACCTCGAGCATATTGTCTTTTCGGTCATCATAAGCCTCCACTAGACATAGAGTAAATAACGGCCGGCTGTTACAAACAAATATCGGGTCAGCACCCCGCGGCAAGCACACGCCGCAAGTCTGCCAACTCCGCATCCACATCCGTCGCATGCTCCACCGTGTTGGCGATCTCCTCGCGCAGAAGCTGCCGATACCGCTGCCGCAGCCGATGCACAGCCACCCGCAGGGAACCCTCGGACAGCCCGGTCTGTGCGGCAATGTCGGCATAAGGCACCGCGTTCTTGTCCCCGGACAAGGCCGACTGCAGGTGCCGGAACAATTCGCCTTTGCCCGCTTTGACGTATTCGTCCCGCAGCCGCCGGACAACACCCCCGAGCAGCGAAAGCGCCCACTGCCGGTCATAGAGCCTTTCCGGAGTCAGGCTTTCCGCTGGCTCCGAAGCGTAGCGCGACTCAGCCTCCATCGCGTCCCACGAGACCGTCTTGCGCACGTCGCGCTTCGACGCTGAGGCTCGGCGCCATTCGTCGGACAGGTAGTGCTGCATGCTGGCTAGCAGGAACGCGCGAAAACGACCCTTCTCTCGCTTGAGTTCCGCCACCGAGTTCAGGCGTATCAACTGGGAGAGGAAGCCCTGCACCATGTCTTCAGAGTCATGAGCGCTATGGCCCCTCCGGCGAACGTACGCATAGAGGGGATACCAGTAAGTCCGGCACAGCACATCCAGAGCCGCACGCGCCCCGGTCGAATCGCGCCCGCGTCCTGCGGCGAGAACCACGGTCCACAACGTCGTCACGAACACCTCGCGAGGCGCCTGCCTCGGGTTCGTTTGCTCAAGTTCTGGGTTTGATGTCGTTGCCATGGTTCTTGATTATTATAGAGTAAAAACAGCGTTTATGTTACAGAGCAAATGTGATTAATACCACTGGTAATGTCGATTTGGACTTTAAACTCTCCTCGCACAGAACGTCTGCCGCTTATGGCTGTCTCTTATACACATCTGACGCTGCCGACGAATAGAGAGGTGT
>CAYSXF010000808.1:0-2749 GCA_964434815.1 uncultured Lentisphaeraceae bacterium | reverse complement strand
GATTTCTGCCTGTCTCGTGGGCTCGGAGATGTGTATAAGAGACAGGACGTAGACGCGACCTCAATAGCCTTGCAGCAGGCGCAGCAGGCGCTTGACTCTGTCGCGTTTGTCGCGGCCTCCAACATCGTCACGGTCACCGCGTACATCGGCAGCATTGACGCCTCGGCGGTCGCCACGAACCAGACCGTCTCCATCGTGCTCTTAACGACCACGGGCACGCCCGTCACAAGCCTGCACCTGGTCGCGCTTTTCTCGGCTCCGCAGACGCAGGCTCCGCTGCTCGACTGGCGTTTGACGCTCAGCGACAACGGCGCGTCGTCGAACGCCTGGACATCCGCCGAGGGCGTGACGTGCTCGTGGCCGACCGAATCAAGCGAGACGGCTGTGCCGCCCGGTTACTTCGCCTATAGCTTCGATGTGCCCGTTAACGCGGCAGCGCATCCTCAGGCCTTTTTCCGCGTGGTCGCACGCACCTCGGGCGGAGGCGGCTCCGGCTGGTATCAGCTCGTCTATAACTTCATCGCGATCAACGGTCGCCCAGGTCGCACACTCTCGGTTATCTCCGATGACCTTGAGCAGCTCGACTTCGTGGGCGGCGTCCTCGTGGAGGCCGTGCAATGAACTTCTGGACTGGCATCTTAATCCTGCTGCTTATCGCCTGCTGCTTCGCGCCCATCATCGAGAGCGAGCTGCGCAGCGGCGTCGTGCGCCGCGTGCGGCAGCGCCCGCGCCATTACGTGGCGCTGCTCGCTGTCGCGCTGGCCTGGACGCTGGCGGGCGCTGACAAGGGCTATATGGTTTACCCTCAGCTTCGCATGCTGATGTTTGATCCCATCATGCGGACGATTTTCGGAAGCCACGACGTGCCGAAGGCCGATGACGTGCAAGTGACTTTCGCAAAGATGGATCAGGAGCAGGCCGTTATGCAGGCCGCAGCCGCTGCACGCGCCCAGGTCGCGCAGGCCGCCACCGTCATAGCGGTCGCCCGCACAAACGCCGTGTGCGTTACCCTGGACGCGGACTGGCACTACTCGCAGCGCGATCCGCAGCCGGCGAACATCCTCGCCAGTTTCGTCTGGTCGATGCGCACCAACATCAACGGCGTCGCCTACGACGACAACTATATCGAGTACTCGCTTCCGCCTTCCTCTTCTCCCGCCATGCTTTTTGAGTACGCCACGCGCCTGGGAACGATTGAGCGCGTGCGGCCCGTGATTAACTCGTATCCCGACACGGTCACGCTCACGCTCGCCTCCGGCGCACACGAGTGCCTCTGGTTCCGCTGCCCGGTGCCCGCATCGATGGTGCGCAACGTCCGCACCTGGGAGACCGAGGCGCGGCTCGGCGGGCCGGTGGGCAGCGAGACGGGCTTTGACATTTCCGGCCTGCTGCTGATCGACAACGGCGCGGGCCTGTGGCAGGGGCGCACGCTCAGCACGCAGATCGGCGGAGAGCCGTGCGAGTTCGTCAACGGCATCCTGCTTGCGCCGCTGCTTAAGGCGGCAGCCGCAGCCCCGGAGCTTCAATAGATCTTCCCCGACGATGACAGCGGCGGCGCGGTGCTAGTGACAGCGCGACCACCGACCTTCTAGGGGGACTAACAAACAAAGGAGAATCGTATGAAGAGCGCAATGCTAGCTGGAGTTATCAGAGCCCTGATCGGGTGTCTTGGCGGTGTTTTGATCCATCGCGGATTGGCGTCGTATGTGGACGTGGCGACGTTCATGTCCCACTCCGATGCAATTACAGGTGCGGCCGTCGTTCTTGCGGCAGCCGTTTGGTCGGCACTTTCCAAGACTGAGTTCTGGAAGCGCTTCATTGTCCAGTTGGGAATGGCTCCCGGTTCTGCCAGCCTCGGACTGTTGGCGATGCTCACGATTACGCTGCTCACCGGATGCAGCACGGTCACCCCGCAGAATATCGCTGCCGGAACAAAGTGGGCTGAGAAGTACTACGACCAGCCTAACGTAGCTGAGATATTCCACGCCGAGGGCACCAACGTTTGCGTCCATATCACCGGCGCGACGCTGCTGACTATCTCTACGCCCGTTCCCGCCAAGTCGATAATCCCGCGCGAGCCTTCGTTCTTCGAGGGTCTGTGGGATGCGGTCAAGACCTGTGCGCCTTACGCCTTCATGTATGGCATCTTCGCGCACGGAGGTATCGGAAACAGTACGTCGACGACAGTCAACAACGCCGCCGCTACGCCCTAATGACCACTGACCGTTGACCAAGGACTTCTCTTATGAAACGCGCAGCCCTTGAATATGCCCTGGCAATCCTCACGGCCCTGTCGCTCATCGTCGCAATGTCCAAGTGCGCCGGTTGCGACAGCGCCGTGTTTCACAGCGAGGGAGCGGCTTCGTATGAGCCCGCGACGAACAGCGTGAGCGAGGTGTGCAAGTGACTAACTTCAACGATACGCCCTACGTGGTCGCCCCGCCCGGATCGCCCGACAAGTTCAGGCTCATCCAGGATGAGCTGTTCGTGTGGCGCAACCCTCCGCTGTGGTGCGGCATGCTCGTCAAGAGCCGCGCCGATCTGCCCGAAGGCTCAGCCACATACACGGCGATCACCGACACGCTCAGCGTGATCATTAAAGCCCCGTTCTACTTCGCTGTCAGCGTCGCGCCCAACTTCCACGCGGCCCGCATGGCGGCTTGCGTGCACGATTGGCTATACGGCAACGCCGAGGCTTTGGCCAAAGCGTGGGGCTGTTCAACCGATGATGTGCTGCGCCTGGCTGACC
>CAYSXF010000807.1:0-2754 GCA_964434815.1 uncultured Lentisphaeraceae bacterium | reverse complement strand
GGTCGAGAAGGGTCGCCGCAGCTTTGCCGAGAGCGCCAAGAAGGCCGCCGGACTCGGCCTGAAGGTCTGCCTCAGCACCGACGAGATCGAGCTGCCTGCGCCGGTCTTCGCGCGGCTCGCCGTCACGGACAAGACCGGCAAGGGCGCCGCCCGCATCGACCTCGAGAGCGACGCCTTCTGGGCCGTTTATCGCGCCAAGTACCGCGAGGTGCTGCGCGCCTTCCCGCAGATCGACTACGTGATGGTCCGCACGGGCGAGAACTACTCGAACCTGACCGAGGGCGAGTACGCGGGCCAGATGATCTGCAACCGCACGGTGCCGCGCGGCAGCGACCTCTATGTCAGCCGCATGCAGCGGCTCATCAACGAAACGCGCGCCATCGTCGTGGACGAGTGTGGACGCAAGCTTATCTGGCGCACGTGGGATCTCGGCAACGACGGCTTCCACGCCAGCGCGCCGCTGTACGACCGCATCCTCGCGGGCGTAACCCGGCGCAATGGCCTGATCTTCGCGGTCAAGTTCACCCAGACCGACTACTGGCGCTACAACGATTTCAACCCCTGCATCGGCCGCGGCGGCGTGGACCAGATCATCGAGTTCCAGTGCGCCCGCGAATACGAGGGCAAGGGCGCCTTCCCGAACTATGTCGGTCCCGAGCACGCCGCGGCCATGCGGAAGGCGCAGGCGCTCGGAGCAAAAGGCGCGTGGATCTGGGACTTCGGCGGCGGCTGGGGCGGGCCCAAGCTGGCCTCCGACCGCTGGGCGCGGCTCAACATCGAAGCCACCGCCAAGCTCGCCCAAGACCCTCAAGCCGATCCGCTCAAGCTGGCCGAGGCCTGGGCCGCCAAAGAGTTCGGAGAGAAGGCCGCACCCAAGGTCGCCGCCATGCTGATGCTTTCGCCTAAGTGCGTGCTGAAGTTCCAGTATGTCGCCCCGTACGCTCGCAAACACAGCGGCTGGCTCCCGAGCCGAAACCTGATGCGTGACGATATCATCCGCGGCCAGAACGGGGACGAAAGTTCGCTGCGCCGTTTGTACGAGGATTCAAAAGACGCGCTCGATGAGGCACTGACAGAGAAGTCCGAGGCGGTCGCGATCACCAAGCAGATGCGCGAGCTTTTCGAAAGCGCACGCGAAGACATCGTCCGCGACCGCGGCCAGAATGTTTACGACGAGGCCCACAACTCCCTGCTGTACATGGAGGCGCTCGCCGACGTCATGAGGCACTACATCTGCGGCATGTTCCAATATTACGCTTGGAAAGATGCGGGCACGATCGACATCGCGATTAAAGCCCGCGATGAGCTCAGGCAATGGAATACCGCTTGGACGCATTACCAAGAGGATATCGGCAAGCTCAAGGGCATTGCGACGCTCTATCGCTCGCTGACCAGCCAAGACGCGAAAAGCACCCGCGGCGCTATGGCCGACACGTGCGAGAACGCGCTCACCGAACTGACAGTTGCCACAGCCAAAGCCGCGCCCCACCTTTAAATTGGCTATTCCCTCGCCCGCTGCGGATCATCGTACAGTCCGATCTCGTCCAGCGGCAACGGCCTGAACGGCGTCTTTGCAGAGAGCGCTGCGAGATCGGGCATCGTTGCGAACGTCTGATTGTCCCACGCGTCCACGCCCTTTGGCGCGTGGTAGAAGACTTCTTCGCTGCCCACGAACACGTTGCGCCAAACGCTGTTGACATCCGTTTTCCAAGCCAGCTCGGCCAGCTCCGGATACCGCTTGCTAAAGGGAGGCAGCCGGATATTCACTTCGCTGTACAGCTCGCTCCTGACCGAAGTGCGGCCCAGATACTCCTCCCACCGCTTCTGCCCCCACGGCGAGAAGCTCACGCCATAGCGGCATCCGACGAACACGTTGTTGTCGACGATGTTGTTCTGTCCGCCGTGAATCTGCACGCCGCCGAAATGGCCGTTCGAGGTGCGCTCGAACCAGTTGCCGTAAACCACCATGCCGCTGATCGCATCGTCGAAGCGGATGGCCGCCTGGCCGCACGGAATCTCCCCGCCACCGATGTCTTGCCACCGGTTGTAGCGGATCACCACGCCGCGGTAGGAGGGGTTGCCCCACATGTCGATGCCGCCTTGGTCGTCCGACTCCTGCACCACGTGATCCACCTGGTTGTACTCGATCAGATGATCGTTGCCCTCGATGCGCATCGCGCTCGACGGCGCGTGGTGGAAATGGTTGTGCGCCACTCGCGCGCCGCAGCCCTCCAGCAGCAGCGCGGGATTGTACGTGCGCGAGCAGCGTCCGAAGTGCCCCACGTCGTTGTTCTCGATGACGATCTGCCCCGAGGTGAGGTTCTGTCGGTTGCCGCCGCTCACGTGCATGCCCGCGTGCCCCAGCGTGTGCATGACATTGCCGTAAATCATGACATTCGCACCGCGCAGAACCGTCAGCGCCGTGCCACCCAACCGCCGGATCACACAGCCCGCGACCGTCGCATTGATGCACCCTTCCATGACCAGGCCGTGCTGCTGTCCGTATTCGAACGTGAGCCCCTGGAAATCCACCTCCTGCACCTTGGTCGCCTGCACGAAGGGCTTGTCCCAGCGCGAGAGCACGATCTCGCTGAACCACGGATGCGTCACCGGCCACACGTAGAGCTTGCCCGACGCGCGGTCCAGATACCACTCGCCCGGCTGGTCGATCTCCTCCAACAGGTTGAGCACGTAGAACGGGCGGCCCTTGACCTGTCTCTTATACACATCTCCGAGCCCACGAGACAGGCAGAA
>CAYSXF010000806.1:0-2758 GCA_964434815.1 uncultured Lentisphaeraceae bacterium | reverse complement strand
GATTTCTGCCTGTCTCGTGGGCTCGGAGATGTGTATAAGAGACAGGTCGCACACCCCGGGATCAGATTGAATGCCCCCGCTGCCGCCGATGCCGCCAGAAACTGCCTTCTGTTCATTGTGTGTTCCCTCGTGTTATCCGTATGCCGTCCCTCAAATCATGCGGGTACTTTAACACAGACGGGCAAAGGGGAACCATCGCAATTTTATGCGACGGGTCAACACGGGCGCACCTGCGATCGACTGGCCTCCATGCACATCGATTGCGGATGTATGGCGGTTGATCGACTGGGGGCGGGGACGCCCTCGTCCCCGATCGAAAGTCGCCAGACGCCAGTCTCATCCAGGGGCGAGGGCGCCCCTGCTCCCGTGGGAGGTACCAAATCGCAGTTGCGCCCGTCATCCCTGCTTCTTCTGACCGCGGATGGCGGAGACGGTGTCGCGGCAGGCGATATGGAAGAGGCCGAGGTCGACCGAGTAGGCGATGTACTGGACACCCGCGTTGATCCAGCGCTGGGTCTGGGTTAGCGAGTCTGCGAACACGCCGATGGTCTTGTTCTTGCGCTTGGCGACGGCAATGATCTTCTGCATCTCTTCGAGCACGCGCGGATGCTCGATCTGGCCGGGGATGCCGAGAGCCTGCGACAGGTCGTATGGGCCGATGAAAAGGATGTCCACACCGGGGATGTCGGCGATCTTCTCGTATTCGCTCAAATGCGTGCCTTCGAGCTGGAGGATCACAAGCGCATCGTTCGCCGAGGCGAAGTAGGTGGCCCGGTCCATCGCTGAGAATTGGGCGGCGCGCACGAACCGGCACACGCCGCGATGGCCGTGGGGCGCGAATTTCGCTGCATCCACAACGGACTCAGCGTCTGTTTTGGAGGCGACCTGCGGCACTTGGATGCCGGCCGCGCCGAGATCCAGCGGCTGTGAAACGCTTTCGGGGTTCATGTCCCGCGTGCGCACGATCGGCAGAACGCCCGAGACCTCGGCGGCGCGGACCAGATTCTGAATCGTTTCGAGGTTGACCGGGCCGTGCTCCTGATCAAGAATGCAAAAATCGAAACCCGCGTGGCCGATGACTTCTATGAACTCGGGGGCCGTCGTTTTGCAGAAGATGCCGATGAGCACATCCCCGTTTTTCAGTCTTTCCCTCGCTCCTGCCGGTGTCAGAACCTTCATGCGTCCGCCTTCCGTTTGTCCGTCTTTCGTTTTCTTTTTAACATATTAAAGTTCGGGGCGGGGTTCAATGTGAAAATTGAATTATCGAGCTGAAAGGGAGCATCGGTTAACAGGGAAAATGAGATAACGCTCAACGCCGAACGCTCAATCATGGGAGAGGGGAGTTTGAGAAATCGGATTGTCACAACCTTGACACACCTGAGTCAGCATGGCATATTATGACATGTTAAAAGTTGAACGTGAGGGGGGCGCATGAAGGGATGGTACGGGTGGGGTTCTGTGATTGGCGTGCTGCTGGCTGGACCGGTGTTGGCAGCCACGCCGGAGCGTCGCGACGCGGCACTGGAAGGCGTCGGCGCGTCGGTCGGTTTCTTCGGCACGAACGAAGTCGACACGCTCCGGGCGGGAGCGGTGCTGTTCACGGAGAGCGGGTATACGGTCAAAGAGTACCCAGTGTGGCTGACAGGCAAGCTGTTCCTTCGCGGCAGTATCGAGTCTGGCAGTCTGCGCGTTACAGCGGACGGCATTCTGACGGTGCTCACGCCCGAGCCCGTGCACCCGCGCGCGGCCACGCAGTCCAAGACGCTGGAGCGGCGAGGTTTCGTATGGATCGCCCAGCCCGAGCGCTTCCAGCTCTTCGGTGCGCAGCCATTCGACCTGACCCGCGTCTATCAGAAACAGGTCAAGAAGGGTGATCTTCTGCGCTTGGGCAAGTGGGGTGTTGTCGTGGGCTTCACGAAGGCCGAACCGCTGGCGTCGCCCGTCCTAGCGTGGAGCGAGAACAAGGGTGAGCGCCTCTACAACGGCATCGTGCTGCCTGAAGAGTGGCCGCCGCAGGACATCGCCCCGCACGACATGGCGCCGATGCGTGTTCCCTATCTGGAGTGCCCCCCGAAGGTTATCCCGATCGACATCGGGCGGCAGCTTTTTGTGGACGATTTTCTGGTTGAGACGAGCGGGCTCAAGCGCGTCTTCCACATGCCCAAGAAGTATGCGGGCAACCCGGTGCTGAAGCCCGAGACCGAGTTGGAACGAAACCCCGGCAAGAACGCAGCGGCTGTGCCCAAAAGCGGCGGCGTGTGGTGGTATCCGGCCGAGAAGATATTTAAGATGTGGTACGAAGCGGGATGGATACACACCATCTGCTACGCCACGAGCAAGGATGGGCTCGCCTGGGAGCGACCGGTGCTGGATGTGCGGCCGGGAACAAACCAGGTGCTGCCGCCGGATCTGACGCCCGACTCGTGGACCGTTGTGCCGGACTGGGAGTCAAAGGACCCGCAGCAGCGCTACAAAATGTTCATGCGACCTCCGGGCGGACAGATCCCCGGCGTGAGCATGACCTCGCCGGACGGCATCCACTGGACCAACCGCGTGGTGACCGGAGACACAGGCGACCGCAGCACGATGTTCTACAATCCCTTCCGCAAAAAGTGGGTCTACAGTTTGCGCTCGGGCTTTCGCGGACGTTCGCGCAACTACTGGGAGTGCGATGATTTCCTGGCTGGGGCGAAATGGGGCGGCGACGACTCCGACCTGGCCGCCTACAACACTGCCGACGCCGATGCCACTACGGCTA
>CAYSXF010000805.1:0-2762 GCA_964434815.1 uncultured Lentisphaeraceae bacterium | reverse complement strand
CCTTGTCACGGCCCAGCCCGTAAAGACAGAGGGTCAAGAGGAAACGAGCCTCGTCGCGGCGTTTCGGCTCGTTTTCGGCGACGCTGGCGAAATCCTGCATGGCTGCATCGAAACGGTACATCCGATAATGAGCCTTGCCGCGCCCCATCCACGCTTCGGCGCGAACACCCTTCTGGCTGGTAGAGTCCAACAGCGACGTGTAGGTGCGAACAGCCTTCTCGTAGTCATTGGCTTCGGCCTGCAACGCTGCCAAACGAAGCAAAGCTTTGGGCGCGACGTCGCGGTCGGAATAGGTCTCCGCCACGCTGAGATACCTCGCACATGCTTCAGCGTTCAGTCCTGCACGCTCAAGACAGTCCGCACTCTGAAGCAGCGCGCGGGCACCATAGGCGGTGTGCGGTACTTTTTCTGCCAAAGCGGCGTAAACTTGGGACGCATCCTTATACCGGCCATCCGCCAGCAGCGCATCGCCTTGTTTGAAGCGGCACTCGGTTCGCACCTCCTCGTTCGTCGCCAGTTCAGACGCCCGCAAAAAAACGCCGCTCGCTTCCGTGTAGCGGCCGAGCTGGAAAAGAGCCCAGCCGCGCCCTTGCAACACTTGCGCATCCAGCGCAGAGGACGGGTACGTCTCAAGGAAGATCCGATACTCGGAGGCGGCACGTTCCGGACGCTTGGCTTGCAACAGAGAATCCGCTAACTTCAGTTGCGCCAGCATCGATTCAGGGGCTTCGGGGAACTCGCGCACCAGCGCTTTCACCTGCCGCTCGGCCTCGTCGATCGTCGCCCGGTCAGCGGACAGCAAATCCCCAAGCCGAAATCCGGCCAGACGGCGTGTTTCGGGCTGCTGCGCGCGTTCGCATGCGGATCGCGCATAGGCGATCGCTTCATTGGTCTTGCCGCTGTCGAACGTGTAAACACTCATTTCCACCAAGGCCTGCACGCGCGCGGCCTCCGCAACATGCTCGTTCATCGCAAGCTGATTGAAAATCATGGTGGCTTCCGCCGGCTTGCCCATGCGCATGAGTATCCTTCCGCGCATCAGGGCGCCGTCCCACATCGCCACGCTTTGAGCGCCCAGTTCCGCCTGCGTTTTCAGCACGTCCAACGCCGCATCGGAGCGTCCAGCGTGGTCCAGCGCCAACGCCCATTCAAGCGCGTTATCAGCGCGCGTCAGAGCGTTTGTCGATGTCTTATCGACCTCCGCAAAAAGAGCGAAAGCGCCGGCTAAATCTCCTGCCGCCTGTTTCGCACGCGCACCGATCCGCCGCAATGCGTCGGAGTACGCCGACGCGGTTACCGTACCGGACTCCGCTTCCCTGATCGCATCAGCCGGACGTCCAACATTCAAAAGAGCCAGCGCATGCCAATAGTAGAAGGCCTCCGGGACCGGCGCAAGCCGAACCACCGAACGGTATTCGTCCAGCGTTTTGAGCATCTCCTCCGGTTTGCCCTGTTGGGATTGTGCCTCTAACAGAATCAGCAACGCTGCTGCAGCCAGCGCCGGATCAGAGGCGGAACTGCGCAACACCTTTTCGACATGCGCCTCGGCGATCGGATACAAACGGTCCTGCAGCGCAGCCCGCGCGGTCTCCAACTCACCCGCTGACGCGCAGCCGAACGCCGCCATCGCAACGGCGGTCATGCATAGCTGTCTGATAACGCTCTTCACTCTTAGTTAACCCCAGTCGTCCGTGACAATCTCACTGAGCCGGTCGCAAGACGTAGACATGCGAAACAGGCTTGCGCGCAACAAACAACGCCTGCTCATCCGCTGTGACCTTGGCAACGACCTCGCCCCGCTTCGCCCAGTCCTTCATATAGGTGGCGACCATGCCCTCGTAAAATCCGGTCTTGCTCATTTTCGTTTCAGCAAACGTCGCGACAGCAGCCAGGTCGTCGGGGTTCACCTGGCGGTGCTTCAGGAACCAGCGCACGGCCGCGTAATTGCGCAGGACACATTCGGTCGCGCGCCGGCTCTCGTTCAGCCGCGCAACCGCCTGGGCCTGCTTGACCTGCGGCGCAGCAGCGTTGAGAGCGAGGTTGACGCCCTTCGCCCACTCCCCTGCCGTATGCCGGCCCACAGCAACCCCGTCAATCGACAATTCATACGAACTCGCCGCGAGCCCTGTCACCGCAACGATCTCCTGGTCGAGTTCTTGCTCGATAGGCAGAAACGCCAGAATCGGTTTGGCCGCGTCATCAACCGGAAATGGCAGCGCTTTTTCCAAAACGGTGAACCTGCACCCGCTTTCTTTTGCCGCAACATCGCTGACCGTCGCATTGGCACTCTCCGTGGCGCGCAGGTTCGGAGCATCGATGGTCACATGAGAGACCAGCGCGGGTGCGCCTTGAGCCTTGAGAAAGAGCCAAGCCATCATCAGATGACCCGCCGCTCCGGGGTGTACGCGATCAGGCCCCACGATCGTGTAAGAAGAATCGCCCTTCTGCCGCTCTAAATTAAAGGCGGTCATCGGTCCGTGAAAATCGACCACCGTCGCGTTGTTCTTTCCTGCCAGTTCGCGAACCAAGGCCGCACATTTGCCAAGGCCGTCGTTGCAGCCCGGCTGGTTGTTGTTTCGGTCGTTGACCACGGTCTGGTCGAACGGTGAAGGGGTGATGAACAACAGATGCGGCTCGCCAGCCTCACTGCGGATGCGGCCCACCAGTTTATCCATGTTGCTGCGGTAACCGTCGAGGGCGCCCTGTTGGGCCGCCTTCTTCTGCGCGTCAGGCTCCGCCACGTAGCTACCACGGTTCACATC
>CAYSXF010000804.1:0-2764 GCA_964434815.1 uncultured Lentisphaeraceae bacterium | reverse complement strand
GAGATTTCTGCCTGTCTCGTGGGCTCGGAGATGTGTATAAGAGACAGAATCACTTCGGTGCCCGTCAGCATCATCACCAAGCGGTCGATGCCCATCCCCAAACCGCCTGTCGGCGGCATCCCGTGCTCCAGCGCGGTGATGAAATCATCGTCCATCTTTTCGGGATCGTCGCCCGCCTGATCGGCGAACGCCGCGCGCTGCGCCAACGGGTCGTTCTGCTCCGTGTAGCCGGGGCACAGCTCCTTGCCCGCCACCACGAACTCGAACACGTCCACCAGCTCGGGGTCATCTTCGCACGCTTTGGCCAGCGGCACGAACTGCCGCGGGATGCGCGTCACGAACGTCGGCTGGCGCAGCGTCTTCTCGACCACCTTGCCGTAGACCTCGTGCGTCACCAGCAGATGGTTCCACATCGGAGCGATGTCCACGCCCCTGGCCTCAGCTTTGGCCCGCGCCTCTTCGACGGACAGCTCGAACCAGTCGCTGCCCATGATCTCCTTCACTGCATCTTTATAGGCTACCTCGCGGTAAGGCGGCGTGAAATCGAGCACCTCTTTGGCCTCGCCGTACTCGACGCGCATCGTGCCCAGCACCTTCTCGCACAGATGCGGCAGAAGCCCTTCGATGAGCGTCTTCATCGAGGTGCGGTCGCCGTAAGCCTCATAGATCTCCAACACGGTGAACTCGGGATTGTGCGTGCGGTCGATGCCTTCGTTGCGGAAGTCCTTGCCCAGCTCAAAAATCTTGTCATACCCGCCCACCAGCAGACGCTTCAGGTACAGCTCAGGCGCGATGCGCATCACCATCTCGGTGTCCAAGGCGTTGTGGTGCGTGAAGAACGGCTTGGCCGCCGCGCCGCCCGCCTGCGGCTGCATCATGGGCGTCTCCACCTCCGTGAAGCCGCGCGCGTGCAGGAAGTTGCGGATCTCCGCGAGAATCGCGCTGCGCTTGTTGAAGCGGTCGCGCGACTCGGGGCTCATCATCAGATCCAAATAGCGCTTGCGGTAGCGCTCTTCCACATCCTGAAGCCCGTGGAACTTCTCAGGCGGCTGCAGGATGGCCTTACCCAGCAGCGTCCACGAGTGGACCTCGATCGTCGGCTCGCCCATTTTGGTGGTGAAAAGCCGGCCTTCGACGCCGACGAAATCGCCGAGATCAAGATACTTGAACCCCTCGAACTGCTGCTCCGTGAGCAGGTCTTTCTTGACGAAGAGCTGGAAGTTGCCCGACCCGTCGCTGAAGGTCGCGAAGGAAGCCTTGCCCATGCGGCGCACCGTCATGAGGCGGCCCGCAGCGCGAACGGTCTTGTTCTCCTCAAACCCCGTGCGGATCTCCGACAGCCGCGTGCGCTCAAACGCCTGACCGAACGGTTTGAAACCCAGTTCCTCAAGCTTGCGCATGTTGGCGAGGCGCTGCTCGCGATATTCATTGGCCGATAGCGGCTGTTCGTCTGACATCTCTTCGTCTTCCTTCCTTGAAAAGGCGCGTAGTGTATCACACCCCGCCGCAGGTTGTCATCGCCTTACAAATGATCGCTCCGCACAGATCAAGCCTTGTTCACACGATATACGCGCTTGGCCTTGCCTTCGGACCGCGGCAGCGTGCCTGGCTTGAAAATGTCGCCTTTGGGGCTGAAGCCCAGCTTTTCCTTCAGCTGCTTTTCGACCATATAGCCGGTGACGCCTTCCAGAGCTTCCACATTGATGCGCACATCGGTCACGCCGTGGTCATCCTCGAGAATGATCTGGTACTCCGGCAGCACGCCGGGAATCTCCATCAGCGCCTGCTCAACCTGCTTCGGAAAGAAATTCACGCCTTTGACGATCAGCATATCGTCGCAGCGCCCCTCGATGCGGTCGATGCGCAGGCTGGTCCTGCCGCAGGCGCAGCGCTCGCGGCTCACGATGCGCGTCAGGTCCCGCGTGCGGTAGCGGATCACGGGTATCGCCTCGCGCGTCAGCGACGTGAAGATCACTTCGCCGATCACCCCGTCAGGCAGAATCGCGCCGGTCTCAGGATCGACAATCTCGGTGAGGTACTGATCCTCCCACACATGGATGCCGCAGCGCGCCGGACAGTCCATGCCGGTCGTGCCCACGCCGCCCGTTTCCGTCATGCCGTAAATATCGAAGGCCTGGATGCCGAGCCGCGATTCCACGCGCCGCCGCATCTCGTCGGAGAACGACTCCGCGCCGAAGATGCCGATTTTGAGGTCGGGCAGCTCCAGGTTCTTCTCGTCCAGCATCTCGATAATGCGCGCCGAGTACGAGACCACCGCGCCGATAGCCTTGACCTTGAAATCGCGCAGCAGCATGATCTGGCGCGCCGTGTTTCCCGAACTCGCAGGCACGGCGAACAGCCCGGCCCGCCGCGCGCCGTGATAGAAGCCGAACCCGCCGTTGAACAGGCCGAACGTCGGCATGATCTGGATCGCGTCGCCTGGCTGCAGCCCGGCCATCACCTGGCAGCGCGCCATGCACTCGGCCCACTGCGCCAAGTCAGCCTCGGTGTAGGCCATCACCACCGGCGTGCCAGTGGACCCGGAACTCATGTGCATCTCCCGGATAGAGGAATGCGGCGTGGAGAGCATTCCCAGCGGATACTGATCGCGGAAATCGTCCTTCGTCAGGAAGGGCAAGTTGCGCAAATCGTCGAGCGAACGGATATCGCCTGGCTCAACGCCCGCCTGCGTCAGCCGCGCGCGGTAAAAGTCGTTGTTCGCCCAGACATGTGCCACTGTCCGCTGCAACCCGTCAAGCTGCAC
>CAYSXF010000803.1:0-2768 GCA_964434815.1 uncultured Lentisphaeraceae bacterium | reverse complement strand
TACACCTCTCTATTCGTCGGCAGCGTCAGATGTGTATAAGAGACAGCCGCAGGGACGCCGCACGAAAAACCAAGGTGCGCCCTCGGCGGGCAGATAGACGTAGCCCATGAAGATGCGGCCTGAAAGGTAGAGGAGGTTCACGTTGGTGCCGACCACCAGCGCGTCCGCGCCGGTCTCACGCACGCGTACCTGCAGGCGTGCCCAGCGAAGCTTCAAATCGTCAATCAGCTCGGGGGTATATCCGGTAAACATGGTTGCAAACTATACCCAATCCGCGCCGCAGTGTAAACCGGCGGCTGCGGATAGAGCTCACTCACCGTGCGCTTCATCTCACTTGAATAGGACCGGATAATTTGTTTATATTGCCGTGTGGCCAGCATGAAAAAAACCACATGGCACATAGTCGCGTGCGCGGTTTGCGGGACAGCCGCTTGGGCGGGGCTGCTGCGCTTGAAACTGCCCGAGCGGAAGGCGGAGAAGATCCTTGCGGGGTATCAGCCCGGTAAAGACTATGGCGGCGTGACCGTCGATGCGCCGTTCGACGGAACGGTTTTCCCGCCCGAAATGGCCGCGCCGGTTTTCGGTTGGCACGCAGCCGGAAAAGAGGCCGACACCTGGCTGATCCTGTTCAGGTTCGCGGCCGACGGCAATCAACTGGCGTTCGCCGCGGATGCGCCGGGCTGGCAGCCGAGGCCCGCGCAGTGGGAGCGAATCAAGACAGCGTGCGCCGAAAGGCCGGCGTCCCTGACGGTTCTCGGCGTTAGCGGCAGGAACCCCGGCGTGATTCTGTGTTCGGCTTCGATTTCCATGCAGGTCTCGCGCGATTCCGTTGAGGCACCCATTTTCTACAGGGATGTCAACCTGCCTTTCGCCGTGGCCATCAAAGATCCATCGAGAATCCGCTGGCGGCTCGGCAGCGTTTCGTCCCAGAAACTGCCTCCCGTGGTTCTCGAGAAACTGCCGATATGCGGAAACTGCCACTCCTTCTCCCAGGACGGGAGGGTTCTGGGGATGGATGTGGATTACGCCAACGACAAGGGCTCTTACGTTACCACCGACGTCGCGTCGGAGATCAATCTGACGAAGGAGAAACTCATCACCTGGAGCGATTACCGGAAGGCGGATGGCCAGCAGACCTTCGGCCTCCTCTCCCAAGTGTCTCCGGACGGCAGGTATGTGATCAGCACCGTCAAGGACCGGTCGGTGTTTCTGCCCACGCCGGGGCTGGAGTTCTCCCAGCTCTTTTTTCCGATCCAGGGCATCCTTGCGGTCTATGACAGGCGCACCGGAGAGTTCAAGTCTCTTCCGGGCGCCGATGACCCCGAGTTTGTGCAGAGCAACCCCGTCTGGAGCCCCGACGGCAAGACGGTCGTCTTCGCGAGGAGCAAGGCCTACAAACTGCGGAATCTCGGCAGTAAAGCCTCCCTTCTGCTGACACAGAACGAATGCCGCGAGTTCCTGAAAGAAGGCAAGACGTTCCAGTACGACCTTTACAGGGTTCCCTTCAACGGCGGCAAGGGGGGCAGCCCAGAGCCTTTGAAGGGGGCGTCGCAGAACGGCAGGAGCAATTATTTCCCGAAATACTCGCCCGACGGCAAGTGGATCGTGTTCTGCCGGGCCGCGAGTTTCATGCTGCTTCAGCCGGACAGCGAACTGTACATTATGCCTGCGGACGGGGGTGACGCAAAGCGCCTGGAATGCAATTTGCCGAAAATGAACTCGTGGCACAGTTGGTCGCCGAACAGCCGCTGGCTTGTTTTTTCATCCAAGACAGGAACGCCTTACACGCGGCTGTTCCTCACGCATATCGACGAAAAGGGGGGCAGCAGTCCGGCCGTTCTCCTCGCGCATTTCACGGAGCCGGACCGCGCCGCCAACATTCCCGAGTTCGTCAACCTGAAAGCCGACGGCATCCGGAAGATCCGGGAACAGTTCATCGACGATGTCTCGTTCATCAGGGCGGGGAACGCGCTCCGCGAGGGCGGCGAGTTCGACAAAGCCGTCGGGGAATACAAGAAAGCGCTCGCCCTGAAGCCGGACAGCGTTGAGGCGCTTGTGAATCTTGGAACGGCGCTCTCCGACATGAACAATTTACCGGAGGCTGCCGCCTGCCTGCGCAAGGCTTTGGGCATGGCCCCCGCACATGCCGTGGCCCTGTACAATCTTGCCATCATCTCTGCGAAACAGGGGGATTACGATGAGGCAATCCGGTATTGCAGTGACTCGGTGAAGGGTGACCCCATGGCTGCGAGCGCGCAGAGCAACCTGGGCATTTTCCTGCTCGAGAAAGGCCGCGCGGATGAAGCCCTCGCCCACCTAAGCAAAGCCACCCGGCTTGATCCGAACAAGGATAACGCGTTCTTCGCGATGGGCCGGATCATGGTGCGGAAGGGACTTCTCTCTGAGGCTGTCCGCTATTATTCCGAGGCTGTGAGGATTTCCCCCGATGAACAGCACCTCAACGCGCTGGCTTGGCTGCTTGCGACGGCACCCGACCCCAGCCTGCGCGACGGTAAGCGGGCGGTGGAGCTGGCGACGCGGCTTTGCGACCTGACCCGCTATCAGTCGCCGCGGGCGCTGGACATCCTGGCCGCGAGTTGCGCGGAAGCGGGAATGTATCAGGAGGCCGCCCAGGCTGCGGAAAAAGCCGTCGAGTGCGCCATGAAGCAGGGGAACCAGAACCTAGCCATGGAAATCGGAAGACGCCGGGATCTGTACAGGCGCTGTCTCTTATACACATCTCCGAGCCCACGAGACAGGCAGAAATC
>CAYSXF010000802.1:0-2770 GCA_964434815.1 uncultured Lentisphaeraceae bacterium | reverse complement strand
CACATGCATAAAGAATCGTTTAATGAGCGGCGTGGAGAACGTCCCCGCCCACCTTTCCGTCGTAATAACCGTCACCCTGGATTAGCCGAGCGCGAAGCGCCAAGACAGCTCCCCAAACCGAAGGGCGAAATTCCCGCCTCGTTTGTAGATAATGTTTTTGGATTGGTGCATCCTCTCTTGCAGCACGCCGTGGCGGAGCAGGACTACCTGACGCCCACTCCGATTCAGGAGCAGTCGATCCCGCACTTGCTGGAAGGCAAAGATCTTCTCGGTTGCGCCCAGACGGGCACCGGCAAGACCGCCGCCTTCCTGTTGCCGATCCTGCACCGCTTGGCTATGACGCCCAAGACCGTGGCGCGGAACAGGCCCCGTGCGCTGATTCTCGCGCCGACGCGCGAACTCGCCGCCCAGATCGCGACCAGCACCACGACGTATGGCAAATACATCGGGTTGCCTTTCGCGGTGGTGTTCGGCGGTGTCAGCCAGTATCCGCAGGTGACCGCCCTCAACCGCGGCGCCGCGCTGGTTGTCGCCACGCCGGGCCGCTTGCTCGATCTGATGGAGCAGGGGCACCTGTCGCTGGAAGACATCGAGGAGTTCGTGCTCGACGAGGCCGACCGTATGTTGGACATGGGCTTTCTGCCGGACATCCGCCGGATTCTATCGAAGCTCCCGGCGCAGCGCCACTCGCAGTTCTTCTCGGCGACCCTTTCGCCGGAGGTGCTGAAGCTGGCCAAGGAACTGGTCAAAGATCCGGTGCAAGTCACTATCTCGCCTGAGCAGCCCACCGTCGACAAGATCAACCAGAAGGTCATGTTCGTCGATAAGCCCAGCAAGGACAGCCTGCTGATCAGCCTGCTCAACACCCGCCCCGATTTCAACAAGGTGATCGTGTTCGCGCGGACGCGTCACGGGTCTGACCGCATCGAGAAAAAGCTGGAGATCGCCGGCATCCGTGCCGAGGCGATCCACAGCGACAAGACGCAGCGTGCACGCACCGACGCCATGAACGCGTTCCGCACCGGACGCGTGCGCGTGCTGGTCGCGACGGACATCGCGTCGCGCGGCATCGACGTGGACGGCATCACGCACGTCATCAATTTCGAACTGCCGGAAGAGTCGGAGTCCTACATTCACCGCATTGGCCGCACGGCGCGCGCTGGCGCGGAAGGTGTCGCCATCTCCTTCGTGAGCGCCGAGGAGCGCGGCTTGCTGCGGTCGGTCGAACGCATGATCAAGAAGGGGATTGAGGTCGACCGCGAGCATGAGTTCCATTCCGAGAAGGCCGAGCGGGCCGCCAGCAAGGGCGGGTCGGATTCGATGTCGCGGCCTCCGGCGTGGGCGCAGAACCGGAACCGTCAGCAGGGCGGAGGCCGCCGCGATGGCGGCAGGCCGCCGAGTCGGCCGGGCGGGCAGGGACGGCGCCAGCCGGACTACCAGCGCGGAAATTATGAAGAGGGCAGCGGTCCCGCGCGTCCGCCCCGTCAGGAGCCTGCGAGCGTCGGCGCTCAGCCGCCGCGCCGCGAGCCCGAAGGCGGCGGCGACAAGTGGTACAAGCCTTTCAGCCGGAAACCTGCTGTGGCAGGCGAAGGCCAGCCGGAGCAGAAGCGCGAGCGCGGCGACAGCTCAGAGCGTCCTCCGCGTCTCGACGACGTGCGTGGCGGCGAGCACCCGAAACGCGTGTTCCACAAAGCTGGTGACAAGCCGCACAGCGACGGCAAGCCGGCCTTCGTGCACGGTGCGCATAAGGTGGGTTACAAGCCCAAGAGTTCGTTCCTGCCGCCGCGCTGAGTCGGAGCGGAATAAGCGGACAGAAAAGCTCACAAGGGCGGCTGGGACAAGGGTCCCGCCGCTCTTTTCAATTCATCAGACTGTGGATCGGCGCGGGGATGTGGCCGCCGCGGTTCACGAAGGTCTCCGCGCCCTCGGGGCTGGCCGACTGCGTCACCACGCCCGAGCCGAACAGACCGCCGAAATCCACATATTCGCCCAGCTTCGCGCCGGGCACGGGGATCACGCGCACGCCCGTGGTCTTGCGGTTGGTGATGCCGATGGCCGCTTCGTCCAGAATGATGCCTGCGATGGTCTCCGCCTTGGTGTTGCCGGGAAGCAGGATCATGTCCAGCCCCACGGAGCAGACCGCGGTCATTGCCTCCAGCTTCTCCAGCGTCAGCGTGCCGTCGGTCACGGCCTTCGAGAGCGCGTGGTCCTCCATCACGGGAATGAAGGCGCCGGAGAGCCCGCCGACCGCGCTGGAGGCGAACGCACCGCCCTTCTTGACCGCGTCGTTCAGCAGCATCACGGCGGCGGTGGTGCCGGGCGCGCCGATCAGGCGGATGCCCATGCTCTGGTAGATCTCGCCCACGGAGTCGCCCACGCGCGGGGTGGGAGCGAGCGACAGGTCGACCACGCCGAAGGGGATGTTCAGGCGGTCGGCGACTTCGCGTCCGATCAGTTCGCCTGTGCGCGTGACGCGGAACGCGGTGTGCTTGATCTCCTCGGCGATCTCGTTCAGCGTGGCGTCCGGGTCCTGCTGCACCAGACGGTCCACGGCGCGTTTGACCACGCCCGGCCCGCTGACGCCCACGTTGATGACGCACTCCGGCTCGCCCGCGCCGAGCATGGCGCCGGCCATGAAGGGGTTGTCCTCCGGCATGTTGGCAAAGACCACGATCTTGGCGCAGCCAAAGCCCTTGCTGGCGCGGCTGGCCTCGGCGGTCTCGATGATCTTGCGGGAGATCAGCTTCACGGCGTCCACGTTGATGCCGGC
>CAYSXF010000801.1:0-2772 GCA_964434815.1 uncultured Lentisphaeraceae bacterium | reverse complement strand
CATTGGTCTCATGCGGGCTGAGCCGCGTCCTGTCGCTGCCGCCTGCCAGCATGGAAAAAAGCGTGAAACTGGGCTTCGGCACCGGGTGGCAACGTCCAAAACCGCCGCGCCGCTCCGAAACGAACATGATCCGTCCGCTGGGCAGCCAGCACGGGAAGAGATCGTTCACGGGGCCTTGGGTTACCTGCGTCAGGCCCGAACCATCCGCCTTCACCCGGAAAATGTGGAAGCAGCTTTTCTCCGTCCAGACGCGACCCGGGCGTTCCCCGTCGGTGTGGCAGAAAAGAATCTCCTGACCGTCAAAGGAGACCTCTGGGGCGAGGAATCCGCCACGGTCTGAGAGTGCGTTGTTCAGCAAATCGCGCGCAACCGGCTGATCGCTGAAGGGGTTGTCGAGCACGAAGAGCCCATTTCCTGTGAGCGTGCGACCGCGCGACGCATTGAAGCCGAAATATTGGTCGATGATGTGGTTCCCATACTGGTTCTCATCGGTCAGCAGCGCTTCGTGCGTCACGAAGAGCAGGCGCGGGATTTTCTTGAGAAGCGGGTTGGAAAAGGCAATGGTCCGGCGCGCCGCACAGGCCCGCAAATAGAGCGCGTGACGATCCGCTGCCGTTTGAGACTCTCGCTTGATCTGTTCCCAAACTTCCGACGTCTGCCCCAAATCCGCCAGCAAGGCGTCGCCGCGCCGCAATACGATATCGAGCGGATCGCGGTCCGTCGGCTGGATCAGCGCAGAGGCGTTAAAGACCTGCTGGCGGCGAACCTCTTCCGTATCCGCGCCTTTTTCGGTGACCGGCTTCACCTGAATCTGCGTTTCCAAGATACGGTATTCCCGCTCACTCTCTTCTTGTCCAGCCTGAACGCACAAGGTTGCGCAGAACGCGACTCCTATTGCTGTCCTCATTCTCATGTCCGTCCCTCTCCTGATAATCGTTTCACACCATAAACAATCGCCTCTCGAAACGCCAGTTCAAACCAACTCGGGTGGAGGCTGGCGTTTTTTGGTGTGCTTGACATCCTGCCACCGCTTTTGAGATTCTACCATCAAATGGTGGGTATCTCATATTGGTTCAGGCATGATTCCTGTCAACACGGGCCAGTGCCTGTTGGAAAGCGATTTATTTTCACTTTGTTCCCTCTTCGTAAATCAATACTCAATTGCCAAGCGCCGGGTGACTGGCTGCCCTTGCGCCTTTTTCTGGACGACATGACGAAATTCGCGCTGTTGTTGCTGATGATCGGATGCCTCCACGTCAGCCATGTGTTCGGCCAACCGACACCCGCAACGGGCAGCGAGTCGGCCGGGCTAGACAGCGATTTTCTGCTTCGCGTATGGGACACGAGCGAAGGACAATTTCCAACCACCCCGCGCTGCATCGCGCAAACCCGCGACGGCTACGTCTGGCTGGCGAGCTTCGACGGCGTGGTGCGATTCGACGGCGCGCATGCGGTCACCTTCTCAGGAAAAAATTGTCCCGGACTGCCGTCACCGATGCTCACGACGCTGGTCTACGCCGACCGGCAACATCGCGTGTGGGCTGCGACTGCGGACGGCGGGCTGTTCTCGTTCGATCAGCTCGCGTGGCGCGGCTACGGCTCCGCTGAAAACTGGTCGGGCACGGAGGTTGTCGCCATCGCTGAGTCAGCCGACGGCACGTTGCTCTTAGCCGGCAAACGCGAGTTGCGGCGCTTCGACGGCAAAAAATTCGCCGACGCCGCAATGCCGGTGGACCTCGGCACGGCGCAGTTGAAAAACGTGTTTTTCGATAAGCAGGATAAACCATGGATCGTCAGTAACCGCGCCGCGTGGACGCAGGACGGCGCGGCATGGACGCAGGTGCTCGCGGCCGACGTTGTCGACGGCGCCGTGGCCGCCAAAGACGGCGGCGCGTGGATCGCCACCGGCACCGAACTTTGCAAGTGTTCCGATCGCCGCATCGTGCTGAAGCTCGCGCGGCCGGCGGGGTTTCAGAACGACGCGGTCCGGCTGCTGGAAGATTTTCGCGGTAACCTCTGGGTCGGCGGGTTGAAGACGGGACTACGCGTGTGGATGGCTGATGGCCGAGTGTTGAGCGCGGTCCATGCCGGAGATACCGCACCACCGCAAATCGGCTGGCTCTTCGAAGACCGCGAACGCAACGTGCTAGCCACCACGCGCGGCGCCGGCTTGGCCCGCTTCCGACCGCGCGTTTTCGAAAATTGCCTCGGGGCCACCGGTACGCTGGTCGGCACGCTGGTCGATTCGATCTGCGAAGAAATGCCTGGCCAAATCCTCGTCGGCACCGAAACCTGCGGGCTGCGCCGTCTCGTGCGCGACCGCGAGGGAGTGCTGCAAGCGCCCTCGGCGGATTTGCTTGCCAAGCAACAACCGGTGACGAGCTTGTTGCGCTTGCGCGATGGCACCGTGCTGGCGGCGGCGGCCGGTCTCGGCCTGTTGCGCGTGGAGGGCAACCACACCGTTCCCGTGGCGTCGCCAGTCGGCGGCAACCGTGTTCGGGCTTTATTTGAAGATTCGCGCGGACGGCTGTGGATCGGCCACGACGGCGGCATTGTCGTGCGCGACAATGGCCTGTATCGCAGCCTGCCCGGCGATCCCGCGCATCCGCTGACCGACGTGCGCGCCTTTACCGAAGACCGCGCCGGCGTGCTCTGGGCCATCGGCAAGCAGGGCCTCGTGCGCATCGCTAACGACCAAGTCGAAACGGTAGCGCTGCCGAACCTGCCGCCGAAGGCGACTCTGCTGAGTCTGCACGCGGACGCCGAAGGCAC
>CAYSXF010000800.1:0-2775 GCA_964434815.1 uncultured Lentisphaeraceae bacterium | reverse complement strand
GTCTCCTGTTGTTCGTTCCCAACACTCATGCAAAGGATATCCTTCCCCCATTTACATTCCCCGCCAAACTATACCATAACCCCCAGTGCCTGACAAATGAGCCCTCGTGCCTTTTTCAGGCCCGCGTAAAGCGGTTGACGCCCCACACGGTTCTGTGTACTGTTTGCACCATCTTTCATGCACCCTATGCTTCCTCACATCATATTCCCCCCCGAACTGCCGATCACCGCGCACGCCGAAGCCATCGCGAAGGCGCTGCGCTACCACCAGGTGATCATCGTCTGCGGCGACACCGGCTCGGGAAAGACCACGCAGCTTCCGAAAATCGCGCTCAAGGCCGGCCGCGGCAGCCGCGGCCTCATCGGCTGCACCCAGCCTCGCCGCCTCGCCGCCCTCGCCATGGCCCGCCGCGTGGCCGAAGAGTTCGGACAGGAGCCCGGCGGCTTCGTCGGCTACCAGCACCGCTTCGACAAGAAGCTCTCGCCCGACACCGTGGTCAAATTCATGACCGACGGCATCCTGCTCGCCGAGACGCGCCGCGACCGCCTGTTCCGCGCCTACGACACGCTCATCATCGACGAAGCCCACGAGCGCTCGCTCAATATCGATTTCCTGCTCGGCATCCTCAAGCGCGTGCTGCCCCGACGCCCCGACCTCAAGATCATCATCAGTTCCGCCACCCTCGATGTGGAGCGCTTTTCAGCTTTCTTCGACCGCGCACCGATCCTCTCCGTGCCCGGACGCCTCTACCCTATCGAGACGCGCTGGCGCCCCGCTGAGGAGAGCGAAGACCCCGACCTGCCGCGCCAGATCGCCAACGCCGTCGATGAGCTCATCTCCGAAGGCCCAGGCGACATCCTCGTCTTCCTCCCCGGCGAACGCGACATCCGCGACGCGACCGAGACGCTCACCGGCCGCCGCCTGCCGCACACCGAAATCATCCCCCTGATGGCCTCCTTGACCGCAAGCGAACAGCAGCGCGCTTTCAAACTATCCTCCAACCGACGCATCATTCTCTCCACCAATGTCGCCGAAACCTCGGTCACCCTGCCCGGCATCCGCTATGTGATCGACTCCGGCCTCGTGAGACTCAGCCGCTACAACGCCCGCACCCAAGTGCAGCGCCTCCAGATCGAGCCGGTCTCGCAGGCCAGCGCCAACCAGCGTAAAGGCCGCTGCGGACGCATCGCGCCCGGCATCTGCGTCCGGCTCTACGGCGAAGATGATTTCAAGAAGCGCGACGACTTCACGCCGCCCGAAATCTTGCGCGCCAGCCTCGCGGGCGTGATCCTCACCATGCTCGACCTCAAGCTCGGCGAGATCGAGACCTTTCCCTTCATCGACCCTCCCTCCGCCGCCATGATCCGCGAAGGATACCGCGAGCTCGACATGATCGGCGCGATCGAGCCGGAACACTCGACTCCCGACACTCGACCCTCGGAAACAAACGCCCCGCGCGAGTCGAGTGTCGAAAGTCGAGCGTCTCTCACCCACCTTGGCCGCCAGCTTGCGCGCCTGCCGCTCGAACCCGCGCTTGCCCGCATCCTCTTCGCCGCGCACCACGAGAAAGCTCTCGCCGACACACTCATCGTCGTGGCCGCGCTGGAGTGCGACGACCCGCGCCGCCGCCCTATCGAAAAACAGGCCGAGGCCGACAAGCTGCACGCCCGCTTTCTTTCGCCGACCTCCGACTTCGCCGCCATTGTCCGTCTCTGGCGCTGGTACCGCGACCAGACCGCCAGCGCCTCGCAGTCGGCCGCGCGCCGCCTCTGCAAGGACAACTTTCTTTCCTATCCGCGCATCCGCGACTGGATCGATCTGCGAGACCAGCTCGAACGTCTCTGCAAGGAGCTGCAGATCGATGTCGCCTCGTCCACAGGCGGCGATGCGGGGCTGCACCGCGCCCTGCTCACCGGACTGCTCGGCAACGTCGGCAAGCGTGACCCCGAAACCAGCGACTACCGCGGCGCGCGCGGCATCCGCTTCGCGATCTTCCCCGGCTCCGGCCTCGCCAAGCTCAAAGAGCCGAAGCCAGACCCTAACTCGCCGCGCCACGGCCAGAAGCAGATTTCCCGCGAATGGATCATGACAGGCGAGCTGGTTGAAACATCACGCCTCTTCGCACGCACCGCCGCCTGCATCGACTTGGAGTGGATCGAGCCCGCCGCCAAGCGCCTCTGCAAATACAGCTACCACTCGGCCTCGTGGGATCCGGACCGCGGTTTCGTGCGCGTCAAGGAGCGGGTCACGCTCTTCGGCCTCGTGCTGGTCGAAGCCCGCATGCGCGATTACAGCCGCATCAATCCCTCCGAAGCGCGCGCCATCTTCATCCGCGAAGGCCTCATCGCCGGCGCTTTCCCAGCGCCGCTGCCGCCTTTCTTGAGCGCCAACCTCACGCGCATCCGGCTCCTGCTGGAAGCCGAAGAGAAAACGCGCCAACACGGCACCCTCTTCGACCCCGAAACTGCTTACGCCTTTTACGATGCACGTCTGCCGCAAGAGGTGTGCAGCGCCTCTGACCTGCGGCAGTGGCTCAAAGGACAGTTAGGAGTGAGGAGTGAGGAGTTAGGAGCTGGAGAGACACAGCCCAGCAATCACGACCCGCGAGCTGACCATCCAATTCCTAAATCCTCACTCCTAAGTCCTATTTCTCTTTTGATGTCCGAAGCCGACCTGCCGCCCGTACGCGACCTCGCGCAGGAATTTCCGGATGCCATCACACTCAGCGGCAACCGTCTCGCGCTCACTTACCGCCACGCGCAGGGCGAGCCGGAC
>CAYSXF010000799.1:0-2786 GCA_964434815.1 uncultured Lentisphaeraceae bacterium | reverse complement strand
TCAAGCCCTCCCTCAAAAACAACCTTGCGGCTCCCCAAACATGATTCTCTCTACCATTTGTCTTTCACTGTACCGCATCCGTCCTTTCTTATCTTGTAAAATCAACTCAGATGCTTGTACAATAGCCGCATGAACACCAGCCGCTTCCAGTCCGACTTTCTGTCACAGATCGGGGACCTGACGCCGTTTCGCCAGTTGCTGGACCTCGTGCCGGACGTGGCCTTCTTCATGAAAGACCGCGCCGGCCGTTTCGTCATGCACAACCGTCGCGCCTGCGAGTATTGTCAGGTGAACCACGAGCGGGAGCCCCTCGGGAAGACCGATTACGACTTCTTCCCAAAAGACCGCGCCGCGCTCTATGTGCAGGGCGATCAGGAGGTGATGCAGAGCGGGAAGCCGATCATCAACGCCATCGCGCCCGCGCCGGAGAACTCGGATCAGATGATCGTCTATAGCAAGGTTCCGGTCTACGGCAAAAACCGGCGCGTGATCGGCGTGGCGGGCATCCACCGCATCGTGGAGGGCCTGCGCGGCACGCCCGACTGGTACGGCCGCTTCTCGAAGGTGATCGATCACATCCACCGACATTACGGGGACGAACTCGACCTCGCCGGCCTTGCCGCCCAAGCGGGCGTCTCGCAAAGTCAGTTCGAGCGGCGCTTCCGCCAGCTTCTCGGCACCTCTCCCGGCGAGTACATCCTGCGTGTGCGCATCAGCGCCAGCCGGGCGCAGCTCGAAACAACCGACCGCACCATCGCTGATATCGCGCTGGCCGTGGGGTTCTATGACCACAGCCATTTCACCCGCACCTTCAAGCGCATGATGTCCTGCTCGCCCAAACAGTACCGCGACCACCACCGCCAGCAGACGGCGCCAGTTTCACACGGAGGAAGGGTCTCGACTTGAATCGACTTCACGACCCGAATCGACACGAGTCGAATCAGGTCGATTAACGCCGATTCGGATCGCTCACTGCACCACGATCATCTCTGCGTTGCCAGGCAAGGCCTCGGCCACGCGCGTAATGCCGCCCGCCGCCTTGTCGAAGGTCACTTTCCACGTCCGCTCACCGCAGCGGTAAACCCACACTTCGTTCCGCTCGCTCGACAGCTTCTGCGCGGGCTGACCAACTGCGGCGGACACCGCCTCGGGCTTCATTCCGACGCGCAGTCCCTCGAACGCTTCGGCCGCTCCCCGTGGCATGGGCGACCCGCCCATGTTTTCAGACCCGTTCTTCGCCGGCTCGACACCTGCCTCACCCCCGAACGTCACTCTGCCGATTTCCACGATATCGCGCGGCTTGTCCAGCCGCAGCGTCAGCGTCTGCCGCTTTTCCGTTGCGCGCCCCCAATCGGTGAATACCGTCGCCGTCAGCGTGGCAGGCCCAGTCACCGTCTGCTGACGCGAGCCGTAGTACTTGGCCTTGATCGCATAGCCGCCCTTGAAAGCGTTGCGCACCAGATACTCTTCTGGGCCGTAGCCGTCCGTGATGTCGCGCGAAACCAGCCCGCCGATGGCTGTCCGGTTGTGACTGAAAAAGGCCTCCTCGCCGGTCGGCTCCAGTACGTGCAGATCCACATCCGTCGCGTCCGCATCCCATGCCAGCACGATGCGCACATCCACATCGAGGTTCTTGCGGAGCCGAGCGTCGAGCTGCGGCACATCCGGTTTCTTGGCACCCGTCCAGTCCGCCCGGTCGATCCACGCGATGAGCGCGTTCAGCTCTTCCAGCGCGAAGACCTCGATCTCCGCCGTGCGGTTCCACGCATTGAAGATCACTTTAGCAAATAGGTTTGCAGCCTCTTCCAGATCCTTGGCCGAGCGGCGAGCCTTCCCGCGCTCCGTCAGCACCAGCGCCAGGTCGCGCCAGCTCTGCGGATCCTCGGGCCGCAAGCGCATGACACGTCGCAGGATCACTGCCGCGCGATCCAGTTCCCCGGCCTGCTGCAGCCGCCACGCCAGCACGCGCAGCAGGGCCGCATCTTCGATTCTCAATTCCGCAAGGTTGGAGAGCACGCGCAGCCCCAGCGCCGTTTCGCCTTCGCGCAGCAGGAACTCCGCGCAATCGAGATAGAAGGCCGGGCTCGCCGCGAACTGCGCCCGCTGCTCGGCGTAGACTTTTTCGCGCTCCCCCTTCGCCGCGCCCCTCAGCCGTTTCAGATACGGCGTGTCGGGATTCCACGCCGTCACCTGGATCGATGCGGTTTCGGTCCTGCCGACCGCCTCTTTCATCGCCTTAGCCGGAGCGGGCGCGGTGGAGCCGGCAGGAAGACCGGCTGCGGTTTCCATGGCCAGAGTCGGTTCGTTCGCAACACTGGCATCACTCATCGCCGCAGCCGGTGCCGCGGCGACCGCTCCCGCCAACCGCCCGAACACGCCGCTTCGCTTCGCCTCTGCTTCTCCTTTCCACCGGTAGTCCTTCGCCACTGTGACTTTCTGATCCCACCACGCCACGCGCGCCTGCCACATGGCCACAACCGACTCCAGCTTAGACGCCTTGGCGATGGACTGCTCTTTGCTGACGCGTGCCCGCGCCTCATGCCACTGCCGCCGCATGTCCGCCAGCATCGCGGGCGGCTCCACCTCGTGCCGCAGATATTGGTCGAGCGACTCGAGAACCAGTAGCGAGGTCGCGGGGCTGACCAGCCCGAACCGGTGACCCAGATCGAGCAGCTCGTCCTCGTTCTGCTCCGCCTGCGCCGACAGACGCAGCACGCGGCCGACGCCCCACGCCGTGGCGAGCAGCCGTCCCTCGGGCGCCTCTGACTTGCGCAACGTCACCGGAT
>CAYSXF010000798.1:2382-2787 GCA_964434815.1 uncultured Lentisphaeraceae bacterium | reverse complement strand
TCCTGAGCTTCTTTTTCATGTCGATCATGTACCCCACGCATTTCGCGCTGGCCATCCACGGGCTGGGCGAAAGGACCAAGCTGGCCTCCTCCTGGATGGTCACGGCCATCGTGGGCGGCTCGGTCATGCCGGTGCTGATGGGCTGGATCGCGGATCACAGTTCCATGCGCGTCGGATTCCTCATGCCGCTGGCCTGCTTCGTGTGCATCACGCTGTATGGCTTCGGCTGGCGGCGGCTTTATCGGCCGTCTATCGAGGGCAAGATCTGACGCCTGTGCCGCTCTTCCTCGCGCGTACGCCATTCGGGCTTTTCCCAGCCGGCGGAGAGGATCGCCTCCAGTTGCGGGGACAGTTTCCGATAATCAGACGGCGACATGCGCGCGGCCTTCTTGAAGCTTGCAGCTA
>CAYSXF010000798.1:0-2372 GCA_964434815.1 uncultured Lentisphaeraceae bacterium | reverse complement strand
GGCTGGAGCTGTAGCCGCACGCGTAGGTGATGTCGGTGATGGAACGTGAGGTTTCCCGGAGCAGCTCGCAGGCTTTTTCAAAGCGCAGCCGGCCCAGGTACATGAGTGGCGGATAGCCGCTGACCGACTGGCAGATCTTCGCGAACTGCGTGCGTTTGATCCCGCATTCTTCGGCCATCCGTTCCAGCGTCCAGTCCTCATCGATACGCGCGTTCAGTTGCTGAAGAAAGCGGCGTACGCGTGTCGCGGAGGAGGACTCCCTGGCCTGCGGCTTGCTTTGGTTCGCAATGCTGAGGGCAAGCTCCAGAATCAGGCAGCGCAAGAGGGCCATCGCGGCGCTGGCGTTGAGGGCTGAAGGCGAATCGAGCAGGCGGATCATTTCAGGAAAAATCTGCTTGGCCGTTGCGGACACCGCCCAGACGTGCTGAAGGGCCTTACAAAAGAGGCGGCTGAGCATCTTCTCCTCGGACGGACTGAATCCGAAACTCCGCGGGAAGCGGATCGAGGCGCAGGGAGCGGCATACGGTTCCGCAAGCTCGAACAGGATGTAGAAGATGCGGTTCTTGGGCTCGCGGATGAATAGGCTGCCGTGTGCCTGCCACGGCAGCGTGAAAAAGACCGAGCCCGGTGTCAGCACTTCGGGCCGGTTGTCCACCGCCCACTCCAGATGGCCCTGTTCGACCAGCACGATCTCCATCCCAGCGTTCCGGTGCGGGTGCATGAGCTGGTTTTCAATGTGGCCGTAGCTGATGATTCTGCCGCGCTGCATATATGTGAAATTTACCACTCAATAAATCCGAACGCAAGAAGCATTGGATGATGGTATTATGACACCATCATAAATTGAGAGTGACGAATTCTGTTTGCGGAAGGGAAGCGGCGGAGATGAAGATACACCTTGTTGACCTGCTGATTATTCTGGCCTACCTGCTGGGCATCACCGCCATCGGCGTCTTCTCGGGGCGGAAATCGACCGCCAGTTCCAGCAGCTATTTTCTGGCTGCGCGTTCGCTGAAGTGGCCGGTGGTGGGCATGGCGCTTTTCGCCACCAACATCTCGACGGTGCATTTGATCGGGCTGGCCTCCTCGGGGTTCAGCGAAGGCATGGTCGTGGGCAATTTCGAGTGGCTGGCCCCGTTTCTGCTGATCACGCTCGGACTGATCTTCGCGCCGTTCTATTTCAGGACCAAGATTTCGACGCTGCCCGAATACATCGAGGGCCGGTACGGGCCGACCTCCCGCACGATCCTCGCCGTGATGGCGATTTTCGGGGCGCTGTTCATCCACATGGGCGTCACCCTCTATGCGGGCGCGGTGGTCTTCCAGAGCTTCGTCAAAATCGACACCCTCTGGTCGATCCTGATCATCTCGGGCCTGACGCTGGCCTACACGGCGCTGGGCGGGCTCAAGGCCGTCGCGGTCACCGAATCGATCCAGACAGTGCTGCTGCTCTCGGGAGCCGCCGCTGTCACCTGGTGCGGGGTTCACGCGCTCGGCGAGCACGGCATCACGTCGCTGGACTCCCTGCGCGCGGCGGTCAAGCCGGACCAGTTGAGCATGATCCGCCCCGACGGCAAGTACGCGTGGTATGCGATGCTGCTGGGGTATCCGGTGCTGGGCATCTGGTACTGGTGCAGCGACCAGACGATCGTGCAGCGCGTGCTCGGTGCCCGGACCGAGAGGGATGCGCAGGTCGGGCCGATCTTCGCAGGCTTCCTCAAGGTGCTGACAGTTTTTCTGATGGTGCTTCCCGGCGTGATTGGCTACGTCCTTTTCAAAGATAAGATCGCGGACAAGCCCGACTCGACGCTGGTGGTCTTGGTTCAAAACCTGCTGCCGGTCGGGCTCAAGGGAATCGTCGTGGCGGGCATGCTGGCGGCGATGATGTCGGCCGTCGCGGGCGCCCTGAACTCAACCGCCACCCTCGTGTGCATCGACATCGTCAAGCGCATCAAGCCGGAGATCGCCGATCACACGCTTGTGCGCATCGGGCAAGTCACGACGGGCGTGGTGCTGCTGCTCGCGATCGCATGGTCGACGCAGGGCGAGCACTTCGGCGGCATCTTCGCGGGGATCAACCAGATGATCTCGGTGCTTGCCCCGCCGATTTCCACCGTGTTCATCTGGGGCATCTTCTGGCGGCGCGGGACGGCGCAGGCTTCCGCGGCCACGCTGATCAGCGGATTCCTGCTCGGGGCCTGCGTGTTCTGCCTCGACTTCCCGGCGGTGTCGGGCTTCTTCCTCGGCAGGAACGCGGCAGGCGAGCCGATCCAGTTCTTTACCCAGACTCTTGGCATCCCGTTCATGCTGCAGGCCTGGTGGCTCTTCTGCATTTGCAGTTGCGTCTCTGTCTCTTATACACATCTGACGCT
>CAYSXF010000797.1:0-2791 GCA_964434815.1 uncultured Lentisphaeraceae bacterium | reverse complement strand
GAGCAACAGCAGCTCTGGCTCAAATACGAGAAGGAGCTGGGCTTGCAGACCCGCTATGCGGTGGACATGGAGATGCAGTCCATGGGAATGATCATGCAGACCAAGGTGTTCCGTCTGGACGGCAAGACGCGGTCTGAGATGACACTGCCCTTCATGAACATGCCGATGGTGGCGCTGGAACTTACCGTGAACGGGAAACCGGTCCACTATTCGCTCTTCCCCGACAAGAAGAAGTACTGCATCGCGCCGGCGCCTGACGCCGATGCCGCAAGCGACACCGCAAAAACTTCCTATAAACTCGAAGAGGCCGGCACCGAAGTGTACGAGGGCGTAACGTGCAAAAAACGGATCATGACGCTCGCCCTGCAGGACGGCACGACCAGCGTGATGACGATGCTGACGTCGCCCGCGCAAAAAAACATGCCGGTCAAGATCGACGCGCAAACGAACGTCACACCGGAGCCCGGCGCGAAGCCGGTTGCGATCGCTTCCGTGCTCCTGTTCAAGAATTACCGGTTCGAAGCGCCTGACGCCGGCCTCTTTTCGATTCCGAAGGACTACACGCAGGCGGCGAACATGGCCGAGGTGATGATGAGCGGCGGCGCGGTCGGCGGCGCCTTTCCGGTGATGCCGTCTGCGGCGGCGGGCCAGCCCGGCGCGGTGCCTCCTGATGCGGCCGCCGCGATCCGCCAGGCGCAGGAAGAGGCCGCGGCTGAGGCGGCTAAACAGCCCAAGGATCCGGCCGCGCAAGAGGCCGTCCGGCAGGGGCTCCAGGGCCTGCGCGGCCTTTTCGGCAAGTGAGCGGCATGTTCTCGGCTGTATTCACTTCCGTTCTGCCGGTCTGCCTGCTCGTGCTGCTGGGCGCGGTCTTGAACCGTTCTCGGTTTCTGCCGGACGTGTTCTTTACCCAGTTGAACCGGCTCGGCTTTTGGCTGCTGCTGCCGAGCCTTCTGTTCTGCACCATTGCGAAAGCGCCCGAACAGGCGGGCGGCACCGGGCTGCGGGTCGGCCTGCTGCTGTGCGCCTGCTCGGTGCCGGTCACGCTGGCCGGCTGGCTCGTGTCGCGGCTGATGGGCCTCTCCGGCGAATCCGCCCGCGCGCTGATGCAGGCCGCCATGCGCGGCAATCTGGCCTACACCGCCTTGCCGGTTCTGCTCTACACCTTCGGCGAGAAGTCGCCGGCGGTCTCTGTCGCGGCTTTCGCGCTGGCGCCGACCATCCCGTTCTACAACGTGTGGGCGGTCCTCATTCTGACGAAGGCGGGCGGAGGCGGTTTGAATCAGGCACTGCGCACGCTGGCCGCCGTGCTGCGAAATCCGCTGATCATCGGCTGCGGCCTCGGCCTGTGCGTCATGAAGAGCGGGCTGCACCTGCCTGCGGGCGTCTTCAAGGTCACGGAAGAGTTGGGCCGGGCGGCCCTGCCCTGCGCCCTGCTGGCCCTGGGCGCGGGCCTGACCCCCGCCCGCCTGCGTGCCAGTTTCTGGCCGGCGCTCGCGGCCTCGGCGCTGAAGCTCCTCGTCATGCCCGCGATCGGCTGCCTGCTGGCGCGGGCCGCTGGGTTCAGCGGTGAGACGCTCCTGATCACCCTCCTCTATCTCGCCAGCCCGTGCGCGGTCACCTCGTATGTGATGGCCGATCAGATGGGCGCCGACAAAGTGCTGGCAGGCTCGGCCATCGCCCTCAGCACGTTGCTCTGCCTTCCGGTTATGATCGCCATCCTGCTGCTGTTCGGATAATCAGGCTCAAGCTATCCACGCCGGCATAGGTCAGCAAGCGATTTGGAGTTCCGGCCGGCGCGGGAAGCCGCGCCGTTCCATGAGCGTCGGTCGCTTAGTTCGCTGCGTATAAAAAAACCCGGGGCCGGTTTGACCCGGCCCCGGGTGCTGCATGACAGGAGTGGTCTTATATATACTTTGGTTGTGTGGTTAATCGTTCAATCGCAGATTCAGAAAGAGAGCGCCTTGTTCCGTCTTGACCCGCAACAGCAGGTTCCCTGTTTTCCCTTTGCTCACCGCTTGCTCAAATTGTTTCACGTTGCTGACCTCGGTCCGGTTCACTTCGAGGATCAGCATGCCCGGCTTCAGCCCCGCCTCTTCAGCTTTCGATCCGGGATTCACATCAGAGATGATCACCCCGCGCCCGGTCTCATAGCCAAACCGCTCGGCTAAGTCCTTGTCCAGCTCCTGAACTTCAAATCCGACCTTCTCTAGCGCGCTGGCCGCATCTTTCTTGCCGCCCTCTGCAACTTCTTCGTTTTCCGGGAAGGTCGCCACGGTCACGGTCAGCTTCTTGCTCTTGCCATCGCGAAAAATAGTCAGATCGATTTTTGTATTAGGCAAGATTCGTGCCACGTCGCGACGGAAGGTCATGCTATCCTTGACTTTCTTGCTGTCCAACTCGACGATGATGTCGCCGCTCTGGATACCAGCCTTCTCTGCCGGCCCGCCTTTTTGCACGTCCGCGATCAGCACGCCGCCCGATTCCTTGCGGCCAAAGGACTTGGCCATCTCTTCGCCCACTTCGCCAGGATTGATGACGACACCTATGTAACCTCTTGTCACATGGCCAGTTGCAAGAAGCTGGTCTTTGATGTTCATCGCCATATCGATCGGTACTGCGAACCCGATTCCGGCGTAACCTCCGTTCTGACTGTAAATCGCTGTATTGATGCCTACGGCCTCGCCATCGACGTTCAGCAGCGGTCCGCCGGAATTGCCGGGATTGATGGCTGCATCTGTTTGAATGAAGTCTTCATAATCCGCAATACCGACATTATTGCGTCCTTTAGCAC
>CAYSXF010000796.1:500-2791 GCA_964434815.1 uncultured Lentisphaeraceae bacterium | reverse complement strand
CTGTGTAGTAAGCGTCTCGCGTGAGTGGGCTCGTGGCGAGGGTGACGGTGCGCTGGTCCGCGCTCAGCGACGCGCCGGAGATCGTCAGCCCGCCGGTGAGGGCGTAGTTGGCGGTGTTGGTCGCGGAAGCGGGATCCATCGGCTTGCTGAAGGTGACGGCCACGCCCCGCAGATCCGCCGTGTTGACACCACGGACGAGGGCGGGAGCATTGGTGTCGCCGTAGACGCTAACGATGTTGGTAATGGCGGGATACCAAGCCGCGGCCATCTTGGCATAGCCGGTCGCGCTCGGATGCAACGGCGGCGCGTCATACATGTCGTTGGTTGTCAGGTAGGCATGCATGTCGAGGAAATACACCTTCCGGCCCAAAGCCCGCTGGGCGGCGACCTTGCCGGGGATGTAGGGGTTGAAGTAGTTGGTGATGGCCGTGTTATTGGGCTCGCCGCGAGGCATCAGCGAGGTGACGATGATGTTCGCATAGGGGCGGTTGGTCGCGATCTTGGTGACCAGCGCGTCGAGCCGGTCCACGGCGTTGGTGAAGGCCGTGCCTCCGCCGGAGTCGTTGGTGCCGATGTGCAGCAGGATGACGTCCGGGTCGTAGATCGCATAGAGCCAGTCGATGATATTGCTGTCGAGCTGGCCGATGGTCCAGCCGCTGAGGCCCTCGTGGTCTGAGTCAGGCAGGCCTGCTGCGCCGTTGTCGTTGCGCGTGCCCACGTAGTCCACGTTGTAGCCCGCGTTGGTGAGCGCTGCGTAGAGGGGCAGCCGGTAACCGCCGGCCGTGCCCGCGCCATAGGTGATGGAGTCGCCCAGCGGCATGATGCGGAGGGGCCGCGGCGCCTGCGGACGAGTGTAGGAATAGACGGATAGCGTGGCGCTCTGGCTGAGGGTGTTGCCCGTGAGTCCGTTGACCAGCACGTCGTAGGTGCCGGCGTTAGCGAGCGACGCAGAGGGAATATCCAGCAACGGCGAGGTGGATCCCGCGATGATCGCGCCATTCTTGCGCCACTGGAAGGAGGTCGCGTCGGGAGCGTAGACGGTGAAGCGCGCCGTCTCGCCGAGGTAGACGCTGATGGAGGTGGGCTGGCCCCAGATGGCCGGAGGTGTGCCGGCAAGCTGGAACAAACTAGAGGGCCGCGCCAGCACGTAGAGGTTCTTGGTGCTGTAGGTCGCTGCGTTATACGCCGTGGTCCAATCGGGATCACCCGTCGGCTGGTTTCCGATACCGATGCTGGGCGTACGGCCGTTGGAGCCGAAGCTGTTCAAGGCAAAGATCGTATGCAAGGCGGCAAAGTTATGGACTTGCATGGACCCGTGTCCCGGACCCGTGTTCCCGGCGATATCGTCGCCGAAGTCGAACGTGGAGCTGCTCGCGCCGGGAATCGCTTTGACGTTGTTACCAGAGTAATTGCTGTACCAGAACTCGACGTTGCCTGCTGCGATGCCGACGCCGGTGGTGACCGAGATGTTCGCCACGTTCGCGGATGCGTAGACGTTCAGGTTGCTGACGTATTGCTGCCAGATCGCGCCGCGGTCCGCCGTGGGCACGCCGATCTTGGTGATGTCGGGCGTGAACGCGTCCATCGAGACATAAACCCATTTGGCCACGCCGTTCGTGCCGGTCAGCTCCATGCAGTAGGCGATGCGGTCAAAGCCGTTTGTGCGGGGACTCAGGCTTTCATCGATCGTGTAGTTGCAGCCGTTCGCGTAGTTGACCGTGTTGCCGATCGCCAACTGCTGGATCAGGTCGTAACCGCTGGCTTCGGCCACGTTCGTCAGCACGGTGGGAACCGCTGCGGTCGGAGCGGTGAAGGTGATGGTCGAGCCCGGCATGATCGCGTTGGCGTTGGAGGAGCGGTCGCGCACGCCGGTGACCGTGAGCGTGTACGTCTGCCCGGCGGTCAGGGCCGAGGTTGTCAGGACGATCTCCATTTTGTCGGCGAGGAGCTGGGCTGCGGAAACGGTTGCGCCGTTGTTCAGCGTGAAGAACGAAGCTGTCGCAGCGGTGTCGGACAGGGTCTCGCTGAAGCGGACCGTGACCTGATTCAGTGACTTCGACGCGATCGCCCGGTAGAGCGTCGGTGGCGTCGTGTCTACGGTGTCGCATATGCCAGGGAGCACGAACACGTGCAGGCGGCGGGAGCTGAAGGACGCCGCGTTCTGATTGAAGGTCCAGTCCACGCCGCCAGTCACAGGGTTTGTGCAGTTGCCGATGCCGACGCAGAGGGTATTGCCGTTGTTGAAGTTGTTGACCGCGAAGAGGGTCTGGGTCGCGCCCAGTCCGTAGTTG
>CAYSXF010000796.1:0-490 GCA_964434815.1 uncultured Lentisphaeraceae bacterium | reverse complement strand
TCTATTCGTCGGCAGCGTCAGATGTGTATAAGAGACAGGTTGTGGACCTGCAGACAGCCATACCCGACCTGGGTTCCGTTTCCTCCGCTGTCGCCGAAGTCGAAGGTGACGTTGTCGGCGTTCGGGATCGGCAGCCCGTTTCCGCCGCCATAGTTGCTGGGCCAGATCTCGATATTGCCGGTGGGGATGTTGGTGCCGGACACGATGCCGCCCACGTTGGAGCGCACGTCCAGGCGCAGGACTTTCTGCTGGAAGAAGCAAGCGTTGTTGGTGGTCGGGATGCCGATCTTGCGGGCGTCCGTGGTGAAGGCGTCCATCGCCGTCCACACGTACTGGGTCACACTGCTGCCGTTCGGAACCAGTTCGAAATAGTAGGCGATGCGCGAGAAGGTGGGGGCAAGCCCGTTGGTGGTGTTGTTGACGGTGTAGTAAGCGGACGCGGTCGTATCGTTCTCGAAGTGGCCGTTGGTCGGCAGGTTGATGGTGTAGG
>CAYSXF010000795.1:0-2791 GCA_964434815.1 uncultured Lentisphaeraceae bacterium | reverse complement strand
ATGAAGACCTTCAAGACCGGCGCTGCCATCGCCTCTGCCGCCGCCATGCTCGCTTTCGCGGGCGTTGCTTCCGTAAGCCCGGCTCAAGCGGCTGGTGCGCACGCTTCGGGCAAGGTGCAGCTGTAAATAGGCGTTGAACCGGGACCCCCGATCGGCGTCGAAGAGGGACCCCCTAACAGCGTTGAGCCGACGTCGATGATGGAGTGCCGTTCGCGGTGCTCGCGGCCTAGGGAGGGCGTAGCCCGACCGGAGGCGCGAGCACCGCGAACAGCTCTTTCTGGCTACCGTGCCGGGATCAGCTTCGGTTCTTGAAGCGCCAGCTGTCGTTGCCGGTTTCGACGATGTCGCAGTGGTGGGTGATGCGATCGAGCAGCGCGGTCGTCATCTTGGGATCGCCGAACACGCTGGGCCATTCGCCGAACGTCAGGTTGGTGGTGATGATCACCGACGTGTGCTCGTAGAGCTTGCTGATCAGGTGGAACAGCAGCTGGCCGCCCGAGCGGGCGAACGGCAGATAGCCAAGCTCATCGAGCACCACGAGCTCGTGGCGGCGCAGCTGGGCTGCGAGCGCGCCGGCCTTGCCGATCCGCGTCTCCTCCTCGAGCTGCGTCACCAGATCGACGGTGTTGAAGTAGCGACCGCGGGCACCGGCGCGGATGACGCTGGCGGCGATCGCGCTGGCGAGGTGGGTCTTGCCGGTGCCCGTGCCTCCGACCAGCACGACGTTGCGGCGGCCTGGCAGGAACGAGCCTGCGTGAAGCGAGCGCACCAGCCCCTCGTTGATCGGGGTGTTCTCGAACACGAACGCGTCGAGGTCCTTCACGACCGGCAGCCTCGCAGCCGTCATGCGGTAGCGGATCGAGGCGGCGTGGCGATGCGCGCCCTCGGCGCGCAACAGATCGCTCAGGATCTCCATCGCGGTGCGCTTGCGCTGGATCCCTGTGGTGACTGCGTCATCGAACGCGCCTGCCATGCCCTTGAGACCGAGCCCGCGCATCGCGTCGATCATCTCATGCCGCTGCATGGAGGCCTCGCAGGCTGTCGTAGCGGGCGCAGTTGGCGATCGGCGGGTGCATCAGCGTTAGATCCTCAGACGTGACGATGGATGCAGGCCGGGGCGGCTCTCGCCGCCGTGACAGGATGTTGAGGATCACCTCGTCGCTGACCGCACCGGCGTCGAGCGCTTCGCGAACGGCGCCCTCGACGGCATCGAGGCCGTCGCTGAGGACGGCCGCAAGAACGCGGACGAAGCGGCGATCGGCATCGTCGTCGCTGCCGAGCTTGCGGCGCAGCCGAGCGAGCGCAGGCGGTAGATCCCAGCCTTGGAACGGTGCCCCGTTGCGCAGCGCACCGGGCTTGTTCACCAGCACCGGCAGATAATGCCAGGGGTCGTAGATCGTCCGGTCGCGACCGAAGAACCGGGGATGATCGGCGATCACTTCGTCGCCCATCCGCACGACGATCCGGTCGGCATAGGCCCGGACCTGGACCGCACGACGCACCGCCTTGGCGGCAACCGAGTAGCGGTTCCGGTCGAAGCTGATCAGGCAGGTCCCGGTCACCGCATGCTGCGTCTCGTGGAAGCCGTCGAACGCCGCGAGCATCGGCTGCAGCGCGGGCCGTTCCAACTCCAGCGCCTGCGCGACCGTCATCTCTTTATGCTCGGGGTGCGCATGCATCTCCGCCCAGCGCCGGCACTCGGCTTCCAGCCAGCCGTTCAGCTCCTCCAGGCTGGCGAACCGCAGCCTGGGCTTGAAGAGCCGTCCTCGGATCGTCTGGACCTGATGCTCGACCTGACCCTTCTCCCAACCGGCCGCCGGCGAGCAGGCGGTTGGCTCGACCATGTAATGATCCGCCATCACCAGGAAGCGGCGGTTGAACACCCGCTCCTTGCCCACGAACACGGTCGTCACCGCGGTCTTCATGTTGTCGTAGATGCCGCGCAGCGGCACCCCTCCGAAGAAGGCGAAGCCGCGCGCATGCGCGTCGAACACCATCTCCTGCGTCTCGCGCGGATACGCCCGGACATAGACCGCCCGCGATGCGCAAAGCCGCACATGGGCGACCTTCACGCGCATCGGCTTGCCCGCGATCTCCACGTCTTCGTGGCTCCAGTCGAACTGGTACGCCTCGCCCTGCCTGAACAGCAGCGGGATGAACGCCGCCACGCCGGCGCCGGGATCCTTGCGCCGCGCCTCGGCCCAGCGCGTAGCGTAGCGCCGGACCGCATCGTACGATCCCTCGAAGCCGTCGCGCAGCAGCAGATCGTGGATCCGCGTCATCCGCAGCCGATCGCGACGCGGGCGCGCCTCGTTCTCTGCCAGCAGCGTGTCGAGCCGTTCCTGGAACGGTCCGATCCGCGGCAGCGGCTGCACCGACCGACGGTAATCGAACGAACCTTCCGGTGCCCGGATCGCCTTGCGCACCACCTTGCGCGACAATCGAAGATCCCGCGCGATCGCCTTGATCGGCTTGCCGCCGGCGTACTCACGCCGAACCCGAACCACAGTCTCCACCACCAACATCCCGATCTCGCCGCCTGAGAATACCCAGGCCGCTGTCTAAACCATCGAAATGAGGGGTCCCTTTTGGACGCCGATCACCCCGCTAAGGGGGTCCTTTTTGCACGCCGATCCACAGCAAATCGGCATGATGCTGCTTCGGGCACGATCCTCCAGGTTGTGGAGAGCGCACCAAATTACGCCGTTTATGCGCTTGACCTTGGGGGCCTCGTAACAGTCTGGAACCTGTCTCTTATACACATCTGACGCTGCCGACGAATAGAGAGGTG
>CAYSXF010000794.1:0-2797 GCA_964434815.1 uncultured Lentisphaeraceae bacterium | reverse complement strand
CCATTCGGAGCCGCCGAAGCCACCCCGTGAACAGCGGCGTCCGGAGCAGGCGTGTGGTAAAGATAGGTCAACGGCGTGTTAGGATCGCCGTCTTCTGTGCCGACATCCGGCCCGCTGCTCACAAGATAATTTAAAGTGTAGGCAGCCGAGCAGAGGCGTCCGTTGTTATAGGCCAGACCCGCCGGCCCGTGACCGTTATACGTCGCGGCCGAGTTGACAACACCAAGGTTAGCCCCGGCGGGCGAGAACTTGGTGGTTTGACCGCCGCTTCCGGCGCCCCCGCCTAATTCATTGAGGTAGATGTTCCCACCGCCCTCCGCAACTCCGAGAGGACCGCTCAGCCCGTTGGTAAAGTTGCAGAGATAAACACCCGAACCGCTGTATTTTTCGCATGTTCCGTTGACACCGAACTCGGCCACCAGGAAGTTGGCCTTGGCGGATTGCCCCGCCAGCAGTGCAGCCGCCGCGATTGCGGACAAACGCAGTATGTCGCTCTTATTCATAGGTTTCTCCCTCTGTGAAACACAACAAACCGTCCAGGCCACCCGGCCAGACGCGAACTGTTGCCTGCTTCGTTACCCATCTCAAGTCACTATCGGAGTGTTCTTTTCCGATGGTGTCAGTGTCGCAAAAAAAGTCGGGGCTTACAAGGCGCTTGCGGTGTCACTTACAAGCCAAAAGGGGGTAAAAAGGAACATGGGCAAGCGACCTCTATCATTAAGCCGGACGCGCCCGATATTCTGTTCCATAACTTCAACCAGAGTACGAGTACGAGTACGATTACGAAGGGTATCCCCCAACAGAACTGCCTTGCGCTCTGGCGTGAGAACCCGGCGGTTAATGTGTTGACAATTCTAAACCGACACTTTATAAATGTCACATGAAATACCGGACAAGAACATTGGAGGCGGAGGTGCTGCGGGCTGCCGCGCACTTTTCCGCCGTGCTGGTGACGGGGCCCCGGCGCTCCGGTAAAACCACGCTGCTGCGTCATCTGTTCCCCGCCTGCCAGCACGTGCTGCTGGAGGATCCGGATGTCGTGGCGCGGGTGCGGGCTGATCCGCGCTCGTTTCTGGACAGCCTGGCGCTCCCCGTCATTCTCGACGAGATACAGAACACGCCCGAGCTGTTCGCCTACATGCGCACCCGCATCGACCGGCATCCGAAGCGCAAAGGGCAGTGGCTGCTTACCGGCTCGCAGGAGGCCCCGCTGATGAAAGGCGTCACCGAGTCCATGGCGGGGCGTGCGGCGGTCTTCTCGCTGCTGCCGTTCTCCGCCGAGGAGACGCCGGGCATGACGCTGCGGCTCGGTGGCTTCCCCGAGGTGCAGGCCGCGCCCGGGGTGGCGGACATCTGGTTCCGCTCGTACGTGCAGACCTATCTCGAGCGCGACGTGCGCGCCATTACCTCGATCCGCGACCTCGCGACCTTCCGCCGCTTCATGGGGCTGCTCGCCAGCCGCTGCGGCCAGATGCTCAACAAGACCGACCTGGCCGCTCCGCTGGGGGTGAGCGTGCCCACACTCACCCAATGGCTGAGCATCCTGGAGGTCACCGGGCAGATCATCCTGACGCCGCCCTATTACGAGAACTTCGGCAAGCGGATCGTCAAAACCCCTAAGGTCTATTTCGCGGACTCGGGGCTGGCGGCCGCGCTGCTGGGAATCCGGGACGAAGCGGATCTCACCGCCTCGACTTTCCGCGGGCCGCTGTTCGAGGGACTGGTCGCCTCGGAGATCGTCAAGCACCGCCTGAACCGGGGGCAGGAGCGGGGGCTGTACACCTTCCGCGACCGCCAGGGGCTGGAGGTTGATTTCGTGGTGGACGAGGGCAACCGCCGTCTGCTGCTGATCGAGGCCAAGGCCACCCGTACGCCGATGCCGGACGACGGGCGCTCCCTGACGCGTTTAGCAACGGCAATGGGCCGCAGCGCCGTGACGCGCGCGTTGGTCGTGCATGCCGACACGGCGGAGCACGCCGCGCCCATGCCGCTGTGCCCCGGCGTGCGGGCGGTCGGCTGGCGCGCGCTGCACGCACTGCTCGACGAGGAAACCTGACGCCAGGCCAAAACATCTCTTCCTATAACTTGAAAGGAGTCAGGAGTCAGAATTCAGAATGAGATTTCCCCATTCTGACTCCTAACTCCTGTCTTCTGAATACCCTTTCACACGTTGCCCAACGTTTGTTCGCGGCGCAGCCGCGCGGTTTGCTTGTCGCGAGACGCGCACGCGACACTACTGGCTTTTGTCTTCTGAGTAGTGTCCGCCCGGTCGTTTTTTCTGCGGGGCGCAGCGCCGCATCAGTTCCTCTAAGGATTGGCCCGGAGGGAGGATGTGGCGGTTCAAAATAAAGTCATCCAGCAGGAGCTGGTTCAGCGCGGGAATCCGGCCCTCATGCTGACGCAACTGCGAGCAGGTCAGCCCCAGATGTTTCCGCAGGGCGCGGGTCAGCCCCTTGGCGTCACTGAAGCCGAGCCTGTGGGCGATCGCTTTCACGGAATCAGAGCCGCTGCGCAAGCGCCGGAGGGCCTCGTTCAGGCGGGCCGCAGCTGACATTCGAGGTCGTCTACACGACCCAGGCCGGCGAGCTCGTCGACGCCATCGACGACTTCAAGGTGACTCGCAAGGCCGTGGCCTTGCCGGTGCGCAGCGGACTCGACTTGCGGGTCGATGTCGCACAGCGAGTTGGCGGGCAGTGGCGAGTGCGAAACTTGATTCCGTCCCAGCCAGGCGAACAATCGGCAGCCATCGGTGCCGACCGCGGCGGCGACGACTTCGTCGTCATGTGCGACGGCTTTC
>CAYSXF010000793.1:0-2798 GCA_964434815.1 uncultured Lentisphaeraceae bacterium | reverse complement strand
ACCGGTGCCGCACTGGATCTCGGGGGCAAGAGCCAGACGATCACCAGCCTGAGCGGTGGCGGCGTGGTTACGAACGGTACGCTATCGGTCAATGGCGGCACGATAACCCCCGGAGGATCGAACGCCGTCGGAACCTTGACCCTTGCGCTCACACCGACCCTGAGCGGTACGTTGCGGGTGGATATCGGTGCGGCGGGCGCGTGCGACCGCCTGGTCGTTGCGGGCGCGCTGAACGTGTCCGGGTTGGCTCTGGTCGTGGAGAATCCTGGCCAGTTGGACAAGAATTATGTATATTTAATCACCACCTGTACGGGCAGCCTGACAGGGTCATTCAGCAGTACGCCGAATCTCCCGGCCAGTTGGTCTGTCCGCTATAACCGGCCGACCGGCACAGCCCAACTGGTTTACCGCAGAGGAACGCTGATCTGCGTTTTCTGAGGCGAGCCATAGGTGGAGTTATAAGTTAGGATTTAGGAGTTAGGAGTTGGGGTTGAGACGAAACTTTTTTGCGGTGATGACAACGTGTCTCGCGGTTGCTGTCTGCGCCACTGCGGCGCAGATCAGCACTTCGGTGACAAACAGCGCGCGAGCCATCGCCTTCGACCGGACCGGCGAGCTGGTGAAGGCGGTGGTGTTCGGCAACCCCGGCACGTACGACGGCGTGCCGTTCGCCGAGTGGCGTCCGACTGATGCGAAGCCCTTTGCGTTGGGCAATGGCGTGAGCGCGGTCATGGAGTCGGCGGGTTATCCGGTGACTGACCTCGGCGGGGGCGGGCCGTATCAGACCGAGTTGTACACGGGAGGCGGTCTGCAGACGCTGACTTTCACGGGTCTGGAGACGAACAAGGTCTACGCGTTCCAGTTCGCGCACTTCGAAAACCGCGCGGGCGGCTGGTCGCGCTACGCCGGCGAGCAGGTCTTTGCAGCCGGCGACGGTTGGACGGCGAAGCAGGAACTGGTGTTCGGGCCGGGGGCGACGGGCGACACGTCGCGCAACTACGCGCTCATGACGGTCACTGTTTCGGGAACGGCCAGCCTGCGTTACCGCATGCCCAAGCCCGGGCAGCGCGGCCCGTCGATGAACGGGTTCAGCGTTCGCGTCGTCTGCTCGCAGCCGCGCTCGACGGCTGTTCCCCCGCGGGTCGCCGCCGTTGCGGCTGATCTGAGAATGCCTGCGGACGTGGCGAAGGTGCTCTTCGTCAAGCGCTTCACCTTCACCTCGAACCACTACTACACGGAGTTCATCAACAGCGCGTGGCAGCCGGGCGGGACCCTGTGCGTGCTGGACGTGAAGACCGGCGCGGTGCGCGAGCTGGTGCCGGAACTGTCGTCGGGCGTTTTCGAGCGCTACGACCTCTCTTTCGACGCCAAGCGGGTGGTGTTCGCATGGAAGAAAGGGCCGCAGGACGGATACCGCATTTATGAGGTTCGCGTGGACGGAACCGGATTGCGCCAACTGACCTTCCCGCCTGCTGACGAGGCCGAACTTGAGCGCAAGTACCGGGTCGATCCGGGCTACCACCACGGCACGGATGACCTGTGCCCGTGCTACCTGCCGGACGGCGGGATCGTGTTCGTCTCCACGCGCTGCCAGTACGGCATCCTGTGCGACGGGCCGGACAATTTTACGACCACGGTGCTCTACCGCATGGACCGCGACGGCAAGAACATGACGAAGCTCAGCAACAGTTCGGTCAGCGAGACCGGGCCTTCCATGCTGCCCGACGGCCGCGTGCTCTACACGCGCTGGGAGTATGTCGACAAAGGCGCGGTGAGCGTGAAGGGGCTGTGGGCGATGCGCCCGGACGGCACCGCGTCTGCCGAAATCTACGGTAACGATATCGCGCTGCCGCCCACGCTCAACTTCGGGCGCGTGATCCCGGGCATGCCGCAGGGCTACGTGGTCATGGGCGTGCCGCATTGCCCGCAGAATAATGTGGGCACCGTGATCCGGCTGGACATGTCCAAGCCGATCCGGACGCGCGAGCCCATGACGTGGATGACGCCTTATGTGGACATCCGGGCCGAACCGGGCTTTGCGTTTGAGGACGAAGAGGGTGTTTGGAAATCGGACGCGTCCGGCGACGGGCCGCTGTTTGCGGACGCGTATCCGCTTTCATCCTCGCTGTTTCTCGTGTCGCACAAACCGGCGGGAGCGGCGTGGAACGACTCCAAGGGCTACGGCTTGTATCTGCTCGACGAGCATGGCGCAGTTCGCGAGTTCTATCGCGATCCGGCGATCTCGTGCTGGCGTCCGATGCCGCTGCGTCCGCGCCCGGTGCCGCCGGTGCCGGTCTCGCCGGTGAATGCGGAGCTGGCCGCGCGCGGCGAGGCGGCCTGCATGGTGGCGGACGTCTATCACGGACTCGAAGGCGTGCCGCGCGGCGCGGTCAAGTACCTCCGCGTCATCGAGCAGGTGCCGCGCCCGTGGGCCGCGCAGTTCAAGGGCAACAGCGACGAGTACGACCAGCAGCATATCGTGATCACGAAGGATACGCACTTGGGGCTCAAGGTTCAGCATGGCATCGTGCCGGTCGAGGCGGACGGCTCGGCGCACTTCGTGGTGCCGGCTGATGCGAACATCATCCTTCAGGCGCTGGACGCGGAGTGTTTGGCGGTTCAGACCGAGCGCACGTTCGTCAACTACCGGCCCGGCGAGGTCCGCGCGTGCATCGGCTGCCACGAGACGCCCGAGAGCGCGATGCGGCAGAGCGGCGCGGCGCGCGAGGACCGGCTGGCGTTCAGGCGCGCGCCCTCGCGCCCCGGCCCGCAGCCGGGCGAGGCGCGCGGGCAGAGGC
>CAYSXF010000792.1:0-2799 GCA_964434815.1 uncultured Lentisphaeraceae bacterium | reverse complement strand
GAGATTTCTGCCTGTCTCGTGGGCTCGGAGATGTGTATAAGAGACAGCCGCGACCCGACCAAGATCCTGACGATCGCCACCTCGCACGTCGAGTACGGCACCGCGAATCGTCACTATGCCCACGTCGACTGTCCCGGACATGCCGACTATGTGAAGAACATGATCACTGGCGCGGCGCAGATGGACGGCGCGATCGTGGTTGTGAGCGCGGCTGACGGACCGATGCCCCAGACCCGTGAGCACATTCTTTTGGCCCGCCAGGTCGGCGTGCCCATGATCGTGGTCTTCCTGAACAAGGTCGATCTGGTCGACGACGCAGAGCTGCTCGACCTCGTGGAGATGGAAATCCGCGAGCTGCTTTCCAAGTACGAGTATCCGGGCGATGATATTCCGATCATCCGCGGTTCCGCGCTGCCGGCTTCCAAGGCCACCAAGGCGGACGATCCGGCCTGCGAGTGCATCACCAAGCTGATGGAGGCTCTGGACACCTACATCCCCGAGCCGGTGCGCGTGCTGGACAAGCCGTTCCTGATGCCGATCGAAGACGTGTTCTCGATCGAAGGCCGCGGCACCGTGGTGACCGGCCGCGTCGAGCGCGGCGTCATCAAGGTCGGCGAGGAAATCGAGATCATCGGGCTGCGTCCGACCGCCAAGACGGTCTGCACGGGCGTCGAGATGTTCCGCAAGCTGCTGGACCAGGGCCAGGCTGGCGACAACATCGGCTGCCTGCTCCGCAGCACGAAGAAAGAGGATGTCGAGCGCGGCCAGGTTCTGGCCAAGCCCGGCTCCATCACGCCGCACACCGAGTTCAACGGCGAAGTGTACGTCCTCAGCAAGGAAGAGGGCGGCCGCCACACCCCGTTCTTCAAGGGATACCGGCCCCAGTTCTACATCCGCACGACCGACGTCACGGGCGACATCACGCTGCCCGAGGGCGTGGAAATGGTTATGCCGGGAGACAGCCTGTCGATCGCGGTGAAGCTGATTTCGCCGGTCGCGCTGGAAGACAAGATGCGTTTCGCCATTCGCGAAGGCGGACGCACGGTCGGCGCCGGCACGGTTGCCAAGGTTGTTAAGTAAAGAGTAAGTTTCCTGTGAGCGTGTCCGGCCGGGGCGTTTTGGCGTCCCGGCTGCGGCACGGAATCACTAAGGGACGAGACGAATATGCCCAGAGAATTAGCGATTATGGCCTGCACCGAGTGCAAGCGCCGCAACTACACGACGACGCGGAACAAGCGTACGATGACGAACCGGCTCGAGCAGAAGAAGTATTGCCCGACGGAGCGGAAGCGCACGTTGCACCGGGAAGCGAAGTAGGACCAACCCCACTTTAGGCCAGTAGCTCAATTGGCAGAGCGTCGGTCTCCAAAACCGAAGGTTGGGGGTTCGATTCCCTCCTGGCCTGCCAGCCTTAACCGCGGCATCTGTCGCTGTTCTGTCACGGGACGGTTGCAGGTTTTCGCATTTTAACCGCGGAATGACCGAAGGGTCTGAGACATGAGTAACGTGAAGCAAATCGTCCAGAGTCTAGGCGCATACTTTGGAGAAGTCAGCGTCGAGTTCAAGAAGATCGCCTGGCCTGACCGTCAGGAGCTTGTCGACTCGACAGTTGTGGTCATCTCTTTTATTGTGATTCTTGCAGTGGTGGTGCTGTGTTGCGATAAGGTGATCCAGTTCTTCCTGCAACTCATCCACACATAAAGCGGGGATTTCCCATGACGAAGCAATGGTTTGTTTTGCACACGTTGACTGGCCAAGAGCAGAAGGTCAAGCGGTCGATTGAAGCGCGGGTGCGGATCGAGGAGATGGGCGAGTACATCGGCGAGGTGGTGATTCCCACCGAGAAGGTGTCCGAGGTTAAGAACGGCGTGAAGACGACGGTGACGCGCAAGTTTTTCCCCGGATACGTGCTGATCAATCTTGTTCTCTATGATGAATCCCGTGCGGTGCTTGAGCCGACCTGGCGGTTTCTCAAGGAGACCTCGGGCGTCATCGGTTTCATCGGCGGCGAGCGTCCGATGCCTCTTTCGACGGCTGAGGTCGACGCCATCGTCAACCAAGTTGCCGAGAAGAAAGAAAAGGTCAAGCCGAAGGTTCAGTTCGAGCCTGGCGAGACCGTCAAGATCACCGACGGGCCGTTCATGAGTTTCAACGGCACGGTCGATGAAGTGGATCCCGACCGGGGCAAACTGAAGGTCTCTGTAGCGATCTTCGGACGTTCCGCCCCGGTGGAGCTGGAGTACTGGCAGGTCGAGCGTGCGGTCGAAGAGAACGCGTAGCAGGCCGGCTTAGGAACCGCCGCGCGTGCGCGGCGGAGGTTCGTCAACGGTGGTTCGTTTGTACCGGTTGGGATGCCGGGAGGGCCACGACAGACAAGTAGGTGCGATCATGGCTAAGAAAGTCACGGGTACCGTGAAATTGCAGATTCCCGCAGGCGCGGCGAATCCTGCGCCGCCTGTGGGCCCCGCGTTGGGCTCCCAAGGCGTCAACATCATGGCGTTCTGCAAAGAGTTTAACGCGAAGACGGCGGACAAGGCCGGTCTGATTATTCCCGTGGTGATCACGGTGTATGCGGACCGCAGCTTCTCCCTCGTCTTCAAGAGCCCCCCGGCTTCCGCGCTGCTGAAAAAAGAGGCGGGGCTTGCCAAGGGTTCGGGCGTCCCCAACCGCGACAAGGTCGGCAAAGTGACGCGCGAGCAGGTCCGCAAGATCGTGCAGATGAAGAAAGCGGATCTGAACGCGACGAACGAAGCTGTCTCTTATACACATCTGACGCTGCCGACGAATAGAGAGGTGTAG
>CAYSXF010000791.1:0-2801 GCA_964434815.1 uncultured Lentisphaeraceae bacterium | reverse complement strand
ATCTGCCGGCATCTGGCTGGCACGCACGGGGCCACCTTTGCGGTGGAGTCGGCGGGGCTCGGCAAAGGGCCGTACCGCCTGCGTGCGGAGGTGAGCGGGTGCGGCGACGCGAAGCGCGTGTTCGCCTCTGAGCCACTGACGCCAGACGCGGCCGGCGTGCTGCGCTTCACCGCGCCGTGGGCGGGCGCGAAGTTGTGGGACACCGACGCGCCGCAGAACCGTTACGCAGCGGCGCTGACCCTGACGACCGATGCGGGCGAAACGCTCGATACGCTGACGCCCGTGGCATTCGGCTTCCGCGAGATACGCATCGCGGGACGCGACTTCCTGCTGAACGGCACTCCGATCCATCTGCGCGCGCTGTTCAACGCCTCTGCAAACGGCAAGGCGGACAAGTCTACCCGCGCGGCGGCGAGCGAGCTGTGCCGCCGCATGGCGCAGTACGGCTTCAACGCCTTGATCGGCGGGAACTACGACTTCACGCCCGGGTCGGTCGGCTATCTGGACGGGCTGCTGGACGCCTGTGACGAGACAGGCATGCTGATGGCGTTTTCTCTGCCGCACATGAAGGACTTCGGCAACAAACTGCAAGACCCCGTCATGGCTGAGCGCTACCGGGCGCAAACGGCTTGGCTGATCCGCCGGGCGCGCAACCATCCTTCCGTAATCTTCTATGCGATGAACCACAACGCGACCGGGTACTACGGCGATCAGAACCCGATGAAGATCGACGGCGTGTACGAGATTCCCGAGGTCGAATCGTCCAAGAACGCCTGGTGGGAGCGCAGCCGCAAGCAGGCACGCATCACCGACGCCATCGCCAAGTCCATCGACCCCACGCGGCCGGTGTACCATCACCAGTCCGGCAATCTGGGCGACCTGCACACGGTCAACTGCTATCTCAACTGGGCACCGATCCAAGAGCGCAGCGACTGGACGGAGCACTGGGCGACGCAAGGCGTGAAGCCGCTCTTTTTCGTGGAGTGGGGGCTGCCTCACATCTCAAGCTGGTCGAGCTACCGCGGGCCGCAGTTCATCTGGCGCTGCGAGGCGTTCCAGAGCCTGTGGGCGGCAGAGTTCGCGGCGCAGTTCTGGGGCGATGCGGCTTATCACGACGACGCGCTGGCGGTTAAGGCGCTGGATCACGAGGAAGCGCTCTGGGCCAAGGGCAAGCCGTTCGCGTGGAGCACGCTTAACACACCGCTGCGCGACCTGTCGCAGAACTATTCGGGTGTGCAGGCGCGGTTTGCGGAAGACAATTGGCGCTCGCACCGGACCTGGGGCGTGTCGGCCATGCTGCCGTGGGATCAGGGTGATTTTTGGAACCGCACAGCAGAGACACCGACGGTCGAAGCGAAGGACGCGTTCAAGAACCTCAAGTGTCCTGGCATTGTTCCTGACCGGCTTTCGTCCGGCAAGCAGTTCATCGATGACTCGGGCAAATTGGAGGCGTTCACGCCGTCGGCCATGGGTAAGACGCTGTTGCGCTGGAACATGCCTGACTGCGCATACATCGGCGGATCGGCCGATGCGTTCACATCGAAGGATCACCTGTTTACGCCGGGCGCGGCGGTCAACAAGAGTCTCATTGTGCTCAACGACCGCCGGCGTCCCCAAACCGTGGCGTGGACATGGCGCTTGTGGCAGAAGGACGATCAGATGCTTGAAAAACACGGCAGCGTCGAAGTGGCGGCGGGTGGCAAGGCGGTGGTGCCGTTGGCGTTCACGTTCCCGAAAAAGGCCAAGGACGGCGCGGACTATCGGTTGACGGCTGCGTTCGATTTCGGAGACCGTGTGACGCAGGCGGACGAGTTTTCGCTGCGGGCTGTGAAGCCTCCCGCGAAACGCGCGCTGAAGAATCCGGTGCTGCTCTACGATCCACGCGGCTTGACCGTCGCGCTGTTCGACCGTCTGCACGTGACCTATGTGAAATTCGACGGCAGCCGCGCGCCTGGTGCCGACGCGACAGTCGTGATTGGCCGTGAGGCGCTCGATGAAAAGGGGCTGCCGTGGCTCGCGAAGATATCCGATGGCACGCGGGTGCTGGTGTTTGAGCAGCGCGCGGCCGTGCTTGAAGGGCTGCTCGGATTCCGTATCGCTGAGCGCGGTTCGCGTGCGCTTTTCCCTCGCTTCGAGCACCCGGTGACGCGGGGATTGGACTCGACTTCTTTCCGCGACTGGTCTGGGTCGGCAACTCTGCTGCCGCAACATCTGGAGAGCCTGCCCGAAGCCGAGACGCACGATCCGCAGTGGAAGTGGTGCGGCTTTCAGAACACGCACGTCTGGCGTTGCGGCTGCCGCGGCAACGTCGCTTCGGTGTTGATCGAGAAGCCCGCCCGCGGCGACTGGCGCGCGCTGGTGGACGGCGAATTCGACTTGCAGTACACGGCGCTGCTTGAGACGATCCAAGGGCGCGGACGCGCGGTCTTCTGTCAGATGGACGTGACCGGGCGCACGGCGAACGATCCCATGGCGGATCGGCTCGTGGTCAATCTGTTGGACTATCTCGACGGCGCGAAGACGGAAGCCACACGCGCGACGGTGTGTGTCGGCGGTGGCGCGTGCGAGGAACTGCTGCGGCAACTCGGTGTGGTGACGCGCACGTCGAACGGCGAGGGAACTCGCGGGGCGGGACGGCTGCTCGTGGCGGGCACAGGAGCAGCCGCACCAAAGGGATTGGCGCAGGCGGTGGAGCAGGGGATGAACGTGCTGTGCCTGGGGATGACGGGGGACGAGCTGAAGGGCTGGTGTCCGGCTGTCTCTTATACACATCTCCGAGCCCACGAGACAGGCAGAAATCT
>CAYSXF010000790.1:0-2801 GCA_964434815.1 uncultured Lentisphaeraceae bacterium | reverse complement strand
GCGCGGCTTCGCCCGCTACCGCTCCATGTTCGAGCCGGGGACGGAGATACCTCCGCCCGGGCTGCTGGGACCGTCGCGCTACCACAGGAAATCGCCGCGCATCTACTCCGACCGGGAGATCTCGGACGTGATCAGCGCGTCATCCGGCATACGGCCGGCCGGCGGCCTCCGCCCCAGGACATACGCGACACTCTTCGCGCTGCTCGCCTGCACGGGCATGCGCGTGTCGGAGGCGCTGGCCCTCGACGAAGGCGACGTGAATTTGGAGACCGGCGTCCTGACCGTCCGCTGGAGCAAGTTCGGGAGATCCCGCCTGGTGCCGCTTCACCGGTCGGCCGTCGACGCCCTTCTCGAATACCGGGCGTTCCGCGACGGGCGCATGGGCGGAACGCGGCCAGGGGCGTTCCTGGTCAACGAGGACGGATGCCGCATGCTGTACCATCAGGCGAGGCTGACGTTCAAGCGCATCCGCATGAAACTGGCGTGGGCAGCAACGGGGCGCGCGCCGCGACCGAGGATACACGACCTGCGCCACACCTTCGCGGTCCGATGCATCCAGCGCGGTTACGCGGAGGGCGCGAACGTCGACCAGCGAGTCGCCGCGCTCGCCACCTATCTCGGGCACGTGAACGTCACAAAGACGTACTGGTATCTGACCGCCGTCCCGGAACTGATGGCGCTTGTCGGCGACAGGTTCGAGCGCTTCGCACAGCACCGAGGTGGGGAATGCTGAGCGCCAATCCGAAAAACAGCCTGCCCTCGCTGGTCCAGTCGTTCTTCTGCGAACGGCTCGTGTCGCAGCGCAACGCCAGCCCGCGGACGGTGTCGAGTTACCGGGACACCGTCCGACTGCTGCTGCGGTTCGCCTCGGCCCGCACGAGGCGCACGCCCGCGAAGCTGACGCTGGCCGACCTCGACGCGCCGCTCGTGCTGGCCTTCCTCGACCATCTCGAAAAGGAGCGGGGCAACTCCGGCCGCACGAGGAACGCACGGCTCGCCGCGTTGCGCTCGCTCGTGAAGCACATCGCGGTCAGGGAGCCGGTCTTCCTCGCACATGCCGAGAGCATCCTCGCCATCCCGATGAAACGGTTCGACAGGCCCGCCCTCACCTTCCTGTCGCTGGAGGAGGTCGAGGCCATAGCGGAGGCGCCGGACGCGTCCACGCGAAGCGGGCGCCGGGACCGGGTACTGTTCCTGATGTTCTACAACACCGGGGCGCGTGTCTCCGAACTGGCAGGGCTGAAGGTCGGCGACGTGTCCGCCGAGGGGAGCGGCTCCGTCAGGCTCCACGGCAAAGGGCGCAAGGAGCGCACCGTCCCCCTGTGGAAAAGCACGGTCAAACACATCAGGGAATGGCTCCGGCACATCGACGCGGACCCGGCGTCGCCGTTCTTCCCGAACCGGCTGGGTGTGCCCATGTCGAGGTCGGGGGTCGAGCACAGACTCCGTGTCGCGCTGAAGGCTGCAGGGCTTGCATGCCCGTCGCTGAAAGGCAAGAGCGTCTCGCCGCACACCTTCAGGCACACGACCGCCATGCACCTGCTCAAGGCGGGCGTCGATCTGGCTACCATCGCGCTGTGGATGGGGCACGAAAGCCCCGCCACCACGCACACATACATCGAGGCGGACCTCGACATGAAAGAGGCCGCCCTCGACCGCCTCGCGGAGCCGGCCAACCGCATAGGGCGTTACAAGGCCAGCGACGCGGTGCTCGCCTTCCTCGAAAGCCTGTGACGAAATTATGCGGAGTTGATGGTCAGCCAAACCCCAACATATAAGCGGTTCGGCCATCACCGCAACGCCGTCAAGGATTCGGTGAAATGGTCCAACAGGATATGGGGCTTCTGCAGCGGCCACGGCTTCAAGCTCCCCAAGGCCCAGTTCAAAAAGAAGGAGACCGAGGTCAGGGCGCAGGTCGCGGCGCTCGGCTGGAAGGAAAGTGAGGCGTTCCACATCGACATGCTGCTCAAAGAATACGGGCACGCCTGCGAAGTCCGCAAAACGTACCAGTCGCGCATCGAGCGGATCGTGGCCGGCAACGCCGAGATGACGAAGGTCATGCAGATCCTCGGGATCCGCTTCATCGTCGCCTTCGCCCTGGTCACGTTCATAGAGGACGTCCGGCGTTTCCCCAGCGCGAAGAAGCTGGTCAGCTACATCGGACTGAACCCGACCGTCTGCACCACCGGGAAGGACGCAGGCCCCCGAGGGATGAGCCGCTACGGGCGAAAAGACCTCAAGGCCCTGATGGTCGAGGCCGCCCAGTGCGCCCTGCGCAGAGGCGGGTCGGACATGCACAAGTGGGCGAGGCGGAAGGCCGCCGAGAAAAAGCACGCCAACATCGTCGTGTGCGCCCTCGCCCGGAAAATGGTCTGCTACGCCTGGCATATCCTCATGGGGCATCCGGCGCCCAACGCGGAACCGGAAGCCTCGTTCAAACTGAAACTCGCCAAGCTCGCAAACACGCTTGGCAAAGAGGGGATGGCCGGCCTCGGCTACAAAGCGACGGGGGAATATGTCAATGCCGTGTGTGAACGTCTTTACCCGCCTCAAACACCACCGGAGTTGCGAACAGGCACGCTCGCCAGCGCGTGATCGCGCTCGCGTGCCTGTTTGCAACTCCTGGCACGGGGCTAAAGAAAGGTTTTTAAGAAATGCCTTCACTTACACTTGACTCACCCACATACTCGTTCTCTGCGTCTCCGCGTGAACCCTACCGGCCTACTTTCCCTTCCCCTTTTTGCGCCGCTGCCGAGCACGCCGCTTGCGCACCTTGCGCGGGAACAGCGCCCCGAGCGCCG
>CAYSXF010000789.1:0-2803 GCA_964434815.1 uncultured Lentisphaeraceae bacterium | reverse complement strand
GCCGATCTCGAACGCATGATTGCCGCGCTGAAGGACGCGGGCGCGGCGGGCGTGAAGATTGACTTCATGAACAGCGAAGCGTTCGATTGGGTCGCTTTCGACGAGCGTGTGCTGCGCGAAGCCGCCCTGCGGAAATTGCTGGTGGATTTGCACGGCTGTCAGAAGCCTTCCGGCGAGAGCCGCACCTACCCGAACGAGGTGACGCGCGAAGGCGTGCGCGGGATGGAGCTCAACCGGATCACCGAGGGGTATTTGACCAGGCAGCGCGAAAAGGGCGCGGACGTCAGCACGCGGCCATATGTGCCGGGCGGGGAGAATCAGAACATTCCGGCTTCTCACAACGCGGCGCTGCCTTTCACGCGGTGTGTGGTCGGTCAGGCGGACTATACGCCGATCGGATTCTCGCGGCCTGGGGAGACGACGTGGGCGCATCAGATGGCAACCGCGTATCTCATCACCTCGCCGCTGCTGGTGATGGCCGAGCATCCGCAGCGGCTGCTCGGTGAGCCGCGTCTGGCGAAAGTGATACCCTTCTTGGAGGCTTTTCCTGTATCGTGGGACGAAACACGGGTATTGGAAGGGAGCCGTATCGGTGAACTGGCTGCGTTTGCACGGCGCAAAGGCGCTGTGTGGTATGTGGCGATGGCGAACGGAACGCCGAACTTGAAGCTGGTTTCGTTTGCTCCGCTCTTCACGGGCTGGCGTCATGTGCGGCTGTCGCAACTGGCGGATGTTTCCGGGAACGCGGCGGACATCGCTTTCTCGGCTCGCACAATGGCTGGCGACGCGTCGCTGATCGTGACGCTGGAGCCGTGCGGCGGTTTCGTTGCGATGTTGGAGAAAGAATAGGTCGTTAGTTATTTTGGCTGAAGGCTGCTAGACTGTCGGGTGTTGACGCTGGAGCGTCGGAAAAGGAATAACATGTCGCGTACGGATTTATCGGTTGAGTTGGCGGAAGAGATCCGCAAACGGGTCTTTGGCGAGCCGGGATTTATGAAGATCACGCAGGTGGTGCGGCGGGGCGGCGGAACGTTCCGCGTCGGCTTGCGCCCGGTGGTGATCAAGGGCGAGAAGCTCTATCAGGGCGAGATGACCGATGAGGGCCAGACCTCGGTCAAAAATTTCGACCTGGAAGCTGCGAGGAAAGGGCTGGAAGATATGCTGGAGCAGACCGGCCCGCGCGAGCTGCATTTGCACACGGCTTCGGGCGACCTGCATGTGCGCATCACCAAGAAGGGCAAGGCGCTGGAGTCGCGCAGTGCGAAGCTGGCGCGCGCGATTGACGAGGCGCCTGCGCATGACCGCGTGAAGCAGCAGCCGCTGACGTCGTTCGATTCGATTGCCCTGCTGAAGGCCATTGAGATCGCGGACGCGGACGGGCGCATCAAGCCCTCGATGCGCGGCAAGTACGATCAAGTGAACGAGTTTCTGAAGGTGATCGACACGGTGATTGCCGAGAAGCCCGAGAAAACCCTGAACATCGTGGACTGCGGGTGCGGGCGGGCCTACCTGACTTTGGCGGTGTACTTCTATCTGACGCAGTCGCGAGGATTCGATGTGCACGTATGCGGCATCGACCGCAAGGCCGACGTGATCGCCACTGTGCGCAAACTGGCCCAGAACCTCGACGTGTCTGAGCGCGTGACTTTCATCGAAGGAGACATCTCGACGAGCGAGCCGGGTTTCGAGCCGGACATGATGCTGAGTCTGCACGCTTGTGACACGGCGACGGACGAGGCGCTGGCGCGCGGCATCGAATGGAAATGCCGCTATCTGCTCAGCGTGCCATGCTGCCAGCACGAGCTGCACAAGACGTTGAAGGAAGGCGGGCCGATGCAGGCGGTGATGCGCCACGGCATTCTGCGCGAGCGGCTTGCGGACTTGCTGACTGACACGTTCCGGGCGCAGATCCTGCGGGTTCTGGGTTTCCGCGTGAATGTGGTGGAGTTCGTTCTGGCTGAGGCCACGGCGCGGAACATCCTGCTCAAGGCCGAGTTCTGCGTCAAGCCGGGACAGGCCCCGGCGGTCAGCGAATATCTTGAACTGCGCGATTTCTGGAAAGTGACGCCGTGGTTCGAAACGCGCATGGAGAGGCTGATGGGCAAGTACCTCAAGCGGTACTGAGGGCTGGAGCAACCCTGTGTTCACGACGAAGGCTCAGGCGTTCTCCCTGTTCGGATCAGAATAGAATCGCCAGCGTGCGGTCATTCAGAATCGTTGTCAGGTCGGCGAGATCAGTGGCGATGTCCGCCGCTTCGCAAGCAAGGGCGCTCTCCAGGTTCTGCGTGCCCGTCAGGGTCTTCAGCTCGTTGAAGGTGACTGTCGGAAATGCCAGAGCTGCTGTGTTTTGTTGCTTCGTCCGCATCAGCAGGGCGATGCCGCACAGAAGGGCTATGCACGCTGCGACGCGCAACAAAGGCTGAGTGAACGTGTGCGGATTCATCAGGGGGGAGAGCGGTTGTGACGACGCGATCCGCATGCAGGCCTTCGCTACGCTCTCAGGGTCCGGCGTGCCGAGCGGCGGGGCCGCGTGCCGCAAGGTATTTTCCAACGCCTCGATTGTCTTTTGCTTGTTGCGCATACGTCACCTCTCTTTCACACTCGCAGCTCGCCAGCCTTTTCCAATGCGCGGGCCAACGAGGCTCGCGCGCGGTGCAGCAAGACCCGCACATGAACGGCGGTGCGGCCGGTTACTGCGGCGATCTCGGCTGGCTCAAAATCTTCGCCGTAACAGAGCCACAGCAGCTCGTAAGCCGCAGCCGGCACGCTGGCTCGTGCGAACTGCCAGATGTCGGCCTCAGCG
>CAYSXF010000788.1:0-2809 GCA_964434815.1 uncultured Lentisphaeraceae bacterium | reverse complement strand
GATTTCTGCCTGTCTCGTGGGCTCGGAGATGTGTATAAGAGACAGCCTCACCTGCGCACCGACCCCGAGGGCAAGACGTTCGCCGAGTCGAAGCAGTTCTACCAGGACCAGGTCGATACCCTGAAGCAGCACGTCGTCGACACTCTGGGCGAGAAGGCCAACGACGACGCCTGGAAGAAGTCGAGCAAGCAGGTCGAGGACAACATCCGCGCCCAGCTCGATGCCACCGGGCGCATGCCGCCCGATGTCGCGAAATCCAACGCCGCCCTGATGCGCGCGTTCTTCGAGACCACCGCGGCCAACGAAGGCGTGCTCCCGCACGAGATGCTCGAGCGCTACCAGTTGCAGGCGCGCGGAGATCTGGCGGGTGGCGATCGCACGCTGGACCAGGGCGCCGCATCGTTGGCTGACGTGGAAAAGGCCTGGGACGCAGCGGGCATTTCGCACGCGATCAGCGAAAAGGGTAACGACATCTCTTTGAGCAAGATCGTGGTGCCCGAAGACGCACGAGGCCAAGGCATCGGCACCGAAGCGTTGAAGAAGCTCACCGACTACGCTGACGCTACGGGCAAGCGCATCTTGCTCACCCCGCCCACCGACTTCGGCGGTACGAAGTCGCGCCTGGAGAAGCTCTACAAGTCGATGGGCTTTGTGGAGAACGCCGGGGGGAACAAGGACTTCACCACGCGCGAGCGCATGATCCGCGAGCCGCAAGCAACCTTTGATCAGTCCGCCAAAGTAAAGCCCGGCCCCGATAGCCCAGGCGCTGGCCTGGAAGAAGGCAACAAGCTGGGCTTCTGGCCGGCGCTGCGTGTCAAAGCCACCGGCAGACTGAACCTGCCCGAGAAGGCGCCGATCCTCACCGGCACGAACAACAAGAACGCCCAGCGCCAGATCGACGCGATCGACCGCATCCTGAAGAAGTTCCCCAAGGCCACCGAGTCCACCGCCGACTGGTCGAGGATGATGGCTCACGCGCTGGGCTCGGCTGAAGTGCCGATCCCGCCGTATGCGTTCATCCGTGACCTAAACGGCACGGGGTCCCTGGACAAGCTCAAGACGTTGACGCAGGGCCAGATCGACGACGCGAGCCACGGGTTTGAGAACGCCGCCGAATTCCGCCGCGCCTACACCAACGGCGAGCTCGGCGTGGAGACGACCGGCAAGCTGTTCATGTGGTCGTTCCTGTCGCGTGGCGTCTCGCCCTACACGCAAGAGTCCCTGTTCATCGACGCGTTCAAGGGCGCGGACAAGTGGATCAGCAAGGCCGCCGCCGGCGATTTCACCGAGGCCGACTTTCCTGAATACGAAGCCTGGGCCAAGTCCGTCGCACCCAAAGGCAGCGGCCAGCCTGGCGCCGGGGCGACGCACAACCTCAACGCCTTCGGCCAGAACTTCCTGTTCCGCATGGGCCAGAAGGACGCAGACGGCATCTCTCACCTGCAGCGCTTGCACGACATGATGTGCGACCCAGCCATGACGGGCCGCAAGATCCGCCGCGAGTTCGCCACCTTTGGCGAAGGCGTGGGGATCGACAACAAGGTCGTCAGCTTCACGCTGCTGGTGGCCGGCCACCCGGACGTGATGGTGCTCGACCGCGTGCAGATCCGCCAGCTGTGGGACGACGGTCGATTTAAGGGCACGAACCTGTACGACGGCAGCTCCGGGCCGGATGGCAAGAAGCTCGCCGGTTCTTCACTTAACTCGCTGGCAGAAGGCGCCCGCGGCATCCTGGTCTACGAGGCGATCGAGCGGGGCCTCGAGGCCAAGATCCAGCAGATGTACGCCGATTTGGGGCGGCCACAGGACGCCAGCATCGGGCGCTACCACTGGGAGACCTGGGTCGCAGACAGCCAGCAGGAAGCCTCCCACGGCACGCTGGGGGCGATTCTGGAAGACGCCAAGGGCGATGACCAGGCGATCGCCAACGTGGCCGCCAAGCAGGGTGAATACGGTGCGTATGAGTACGGGGCGACTTATAATCGAGACGCAGCCGGGGAGCCCGGGTTCGGGTACGACACCCCGACCGGCGGGCACTACGAGTTCAGCGTCCCGGCGTTCAGAGCTTTTCTGGGCGACATCAAGACCCCCGCGACGGGTGTGGTGCCGACCAAGTTCAAAGTAACGGAGAGTGGCAATGGCCCGTGGTACAAGCGCACCGAAGTCAACCAGCAAAGGCTCGACGAGCGCGCCCGCTACTGGGCAGACAAAGTCGGTGGATCCGGCGAAGGGCAACGAGCTCTTGAACAGGCTGTTCAAGACAAAGCCGCTGCCGATCGTGCAGGAGCCGCCGGCACCGCTGTCGCCCCTGGACGACCAGGAGTAGCCGGGACTTTCGAGCAACCCGCCCGAGGGCAGATCGCCTTCGGTGAGGACATCAGCAAGACGCCCAGCGTCATCAGCCTGCTGAAGGACGCCGACCTCTCGACGTTCCTGCACGAGTCCGGTCACTTCTTCCTCGAGGTCTACTCCGACCTCGCCAGCAAATCCGGCCTCGACTCCCGCATCGCCCAGGACTTCCAGAAAGCCCTGGACTGGTTCGGCGTCAAGGATGCCGACGCCTGGCGCGCCATGTCAGCCGACGAGAAGCGAGACTTCCACGAGAAGTTCGCGCGGGGGTTCGAGCAGTACCTGATGGAGGGCAAGGCGCCCACCGTCGAACTGCAGTCCCTGTTCGGTCGCTTCCGCTCCTGGCTGCTGAGTGTCTACAAGAACCTCACCGGCCTGAACGTCGAGCTGACACCCGAAGTGCGTGGCGTGATGGCTGTCTCTTATACACATCTGACGCTGCCGACGAATAGAGAGGTGT
>CAYSXF010000787.1:0-2812 GCA_964434815.1 uncultured Lentisphaeraceae bacterium | reverse complement strand
CACAATATGCAGCAGGCGGCGCGCGTGTCCGATATGACGGCTTTTTTTTATGAAGGAAATCTTGTAGAATTCGACGCGACACAGAACCTCTTTACGCGGCCCCGTGAGCGTCAGACGGAAGATTACATCACCGGACGTTTCGGGTGAAGCCGCGAAAGGGGGGAGAAGGATGAACATGATTTTTGTACGCGAGAACGAGAAGCTCAAGGAGTCCATCTTACGTCTGGCCGGCGAGGTCGAAATGCGTCTGACGGACGTGCTCAAGGCGATGGAGCGGCGCGACAAGGAGGCGCTGCTGACGTGGATGGAGCTGGACTCTGAGATCGACGAGCGCGAGGTTCAGATCGAGGAGGAGTGCCTCAAGATACTGGCGCTGCATCAGCCGGTGGCGCGCGACCTGCGCTTCGTAATCGCGGTTCTCAAGATCAACAACGACCTGGAGCGCGTCGGCGATATCGTGGTCAACATCGCCGACCGCGGCGTGCGGCTAGCGGCGTTTCCCGTGACGGATCTGCAGGACAAAATTATGCTCATGGGGCGGCTGGCGCGGGAGATGTTGAACGACAGCCTCGATGCGCTGATCACGCAGGACGTGCGCAAGGCTGTGACCGTGATCGCACGCGACGACGAGGTGGACCGGCTCAACGTGGAGGTCATCAACGGCGTGATCGCCCGCGCGACGCCGGGGAACACCGGCGCAATGACCGAGGCGCTGATTCTGATTCACAGTGTCGCAAGGGACTTGGAGCGGATCGGCGACCATGCCACCAATATCGCAGAGGACGTCGCGTATCTGGTGGACGGCACAATCATCCGGCACAAGCATTCACAGCCGACATGAGGAGGCACACATGGCAAGCGAAACGATACTGATCATTGAAGACGAGGCGGATATCCGCGAACTGATCCGCTACAACCTGGAGCGCGAGGGATATAAAATCGCCGAGTCCGCTTCGTCCGAAGAGGCGGCCGGCTATTTGAAGAAGACGCTGCCCGACCTGATTCTGCTCGACCTGATGCTGCCGGGCACGGACGGGTTCGCTTTCTGCCGTGCCTTGAAGGCCGAAGAACGCACAGCGAAAGTTCCCGTGATCATGGTGACGGCGCGAGACGAGGACGCCGACATTGTCGCGGGACTCGAAGTCGGTGCGGACGACTATATGACGAAGCCTTTCAGCGCGCGCATCCTGTCGGCCCGCGTGCGCGCTGTGCTGCGGCGCCGCGCCTCCGAGCCGGGGGACGAGAAGAACGTGCTGTCGCGCGGTTCTATCGAGATCGACCGGACCTACCACGCGGTCAAGATCGACGGCGAACCGGTGACAATGACGCTCAGCGAATTCAAGACGCTCGACCTGCTCATGAAGCGGCCGGGCGTGGTCTTTTCAAGGTATCAGATTGTGGACGCTGTTCATGGCGAAGACTATCCGGTTACGGACCGTTCGGTCGATGTGCAGATCGTTGGGTTGCGGCGCAAACTCGGCAAATACTGCGACCTGATCGAGACGGTGCGAGGGGTCGGCTACCGGATGAGAGCGGAGTGATTAGTGAAGAACCGGACGCTTTTTTGGCAGTTTTTTGGCACGCACATCCTGATCCTTTTCGCAGCGGTCGGGGTCGTCGCTTTCTACACATGGTTCACCAGCCGAGAGGTCTTCCACCGGCAGTGGGTGCGCGAATTAGAGACGCAGACGAAAATGGCGGCTGCGCTTTTGCCGCATGTGGATGGCACCGTAGACGAGGTCGCGATCGGCCGTTTTTTTGAACGGCTGGGCCATTTGGACGATCATCGGATCACGCTGATTCTGCCCGACGGAAGGGTGATCGGGGACTCGGAGGTGGATGCGGCTCGCATGGACCGGCACGATGACCGGCCGGAAGTGCGCGAAGCGCTGGTGAGCGGCCACGGCATGAGTCAGCGCTACAGCGCGAGCTTGGGCAAGCAGATGTTGTACCTGGCGCAGCGGGTGCCTCCGGATGGCCCCGCGCAGGCCATCGTACGGGTTTCTGTGCCGGTCCGGACGGTGACGCGCGAGTTGGACGCGTCCAATCACGTGCTCATTTTGCTGTTGCTGGTTGTGTTGGGGGCGACGCTGGCGCTGAGCTACGGAGCGGCGCTGCGCATCGTGGGACCGGTTTCGGATTTGCAGAGCGGGCTGAAGCGCATCGGCGGAGGGGAGCTGTCGTACCGGCTTGAGATTCCGCCTGTGCCGCATCTGGCTGAGCTGGCCCGTTCGATCAATCAGACCGCCGACCGGCTGCAGAAGGATATTCAAGCGCTCAATGAGGAGCGCAACCTGCGTGCGCTGATTCTGGCGAACATGACGCGCGGGGTGATCGCGATCGATGCGAAACACGCGATCATGGATCTCAACGACTCTGCCCGCCGCCTGCTGAACCTGCGCAACCCCGCACCGGAGGGCACGCGGATCGGCGAGGTCACGCGCTACCCTGAACTCCTGCTGCTAATTGATGCGAGCGAGAAGGGTGATGATCCGGTTGAGCAAGAGATGACTGCGGGCGAAGTGGTGCTGAGCATGCGTGCGACTGCGCTAAAGGATGTCGCAGGCCATCGCGTCGGCACACTCGTCGTTTTAAGCGATGTGACTCTGCTTCGCAAGCTGGAGACCGTGCGCCAAGATTTCGTGGCCAATGTCTCGCATGAGCTGCGCACGCCGATCACGTCGGTCAAAGGATTCGCAGAGACACTGCTGGACGGTGCAGTCAAGGATCCGGAAACGGCAGAGCGCTTCCTGAAGATCATCGTGCGCCAGGCGAACCAGCTCGAATCGATCATCCGCGACCTGCTGGAGCT
>CAYSXF010000786.1:0-2817 GCA_964434815.1 uncultured Lentisphaeraceae bacterium | reverse complement strand
TGTGCACCAGATGCCCTGCGCTGGGAATGGTCACGAAGCGCGCTGTAGGAAACCAGCCGCGAATCAGCGCCTCGTCATTCCGCAGCCGGAAGGGCGACGTTTCTCCCGCCACAAACAGCGCGGGCCCCGCATATGGCGCAACCAGCGGCGGCGCGTCGCTCACGACCCGGTAGTTGTCGATCAGGTATTGGAGCGGCACCCGCCAAGCGAATAGTCCCTCCGCATCGCGCACAACGTTTTTCAGGATAAAGTCGCGCGTCGCCGGCAGAGGTATGAACTGCGCCAGCGCCGAGTCCAGATCGCTCCGCCGTGCGGCAGCCGCCAGTTCGAGCTGCTGGCACGCCCGCAATATAAAAAGATGCACGGGCTGGATCGCACGCGGAGAGATGTCGACCACCACGACGCCGCTCACGCGGTCTGCATGCTCCGACGCCATCTGCATGGCGACCTTGCCGCCCAGCGAATGTCCGATCACATACACGCGGCCATCGATACCCAGCGCACGCAGCGTCTCGATCACAGCGTCGCCCATGCCGCTCAGATCCACCTGCGGCACGTGCGGAGATCGCCCGTGATTAGGCAGGTCAAGGCAGACCACGCGGTAGCGGTCAGCCAGCGCGGCACGCACGCCCCGCCAGTTCTCGCACGAGCCCATCAGACCGTGCAAGACCACGACGGGAACACCCGTGCCCGCGCTTTCGCTGTGGAGCATCATCCTACTTCGTCGTCATCCACGCCTTCACGGACTTCTTGTCCAGCTTGCACATCAGCGTCGTGGCGGTCAGATCCGCCTGCGCGTCGCTCAGCTTGGCCGTGTCGAGGTCGCTCATGCGGTCGGCCAACAGCAGCGCCGTGGCCAGCGCCTGCGTGCAGTCGCGGATGAACGCCTTGCGGCAGCCGATCGGATCGTCCGGATCGCCGTCGGAGCGCAGCATGTGGCAATCGTATTCCACCACGCCCTTCCAGCCGACCTTGCGCAGCGCCCAGAACATCTGAACCGTCTCCTTGAGGCCCTCGGGCCCGATGAGCGGCGGGAAATCGTTGTCGAACTGCGCCTTGATCTGGCTGCCGAAGTGCAGGAAGAAGAGCTTGTTCATGCTGGTCAGGTAGCCGACCGTATGCACCGCGTTCAGGAGCGCCATGCTCTCGTGCTGCAGCAGCTCGGGGTTCACGCCGAAGAATTCGGGATGCTTCAGGTGGCCGAAGATGAAGCCCACCGCGTGACCCGAGGTCGGCAGGAACATGTGGCCGCGCGGCTCGTTCGGCTTGGGCTCGATGGTAGCGCCCACGTAGTTCGTGAACTTCTTCGCCTTAATGTAGTCGTAGACCGCGTTCAGTCCATCGGCCAGCCACGAGTAAACGTTCTTCCAGTCCACGTTGACCGGCACTTCGAAACCGTCGCGCGCCACCCAGTAGGTGTAGTGCTTCGCGCCGAAGAACGCGCCGATGCGCAGCGTGCGCTCGACCTTCTTCTTGGCCAAGGCGCGGATCTTCGGATCGGGGTTAGTCAGGCCGCCCTTGCGGAACAGCTTGTTCCCGTGAAGACCGCAGGTGGCGGTGTTGATGTGCAGCCCGGCGTCGTCCAAGATTTTCTTGATCGCCCGCAGCTTGGCGTACGTCTCGCTCTTTGGGTCGAGGTCGTCCTCCAGACGTTCCGGGTCCCACGGCACGAGGTCGTCGTCATGGAACGACGTAGACTCGATCAGCCCCTCTTTCGCGGCTTCAGCCAGCAGCTTCGCCACTTCCATAGAATCGATTTTGGGCAACACCGGGCCGCCGAACGGATCGCCCAAGGGATTGCCGACACACCAGAACGGCATTGACCGCAGTGTCACCGGATCAATGTTGAACCCTTTTTTGCTCATTCAAACACCTCACTTATTGGCTGATAGTCAGCCCATGTTTAGTGTTAAGGATAGCGTTTTTTCGGCCTACCAATCAAGCCGCAACTGCCATAATGTTTCATGAAAGAAAGGCTTACTCCTGCTTGCCCGGCCGAATGAACGCGAGCCCGCCTTTGCCTTATTCCCGCCTTATTCCCGTCCTGACATTGGTGGTTGACTATAATTATCCCCCCCCGCATACTGTATGCCAATCTTCGGTGCCGAAATATATTCCGCGTACGCCGCGACGGCGTGCGGTCCGTTCCGGTTCACGCGATGGAATGCTGGCGGTTTGATTTCAACGACACTGCCTGTTCTGTGGGCTGGAGGACTTGTCGCCTATGAATACCGAAAAACCTATACGCGTCCTGCTGGCCGATGACAACAAAGTCGTCCGGAACGGCTTGGCGACCATGCTGAAGGCCAACAGCGGCTTCGAGGTTGTCGGCGAAGCGGTCAACGGACGCGAGGCCGCGGAGCTGAACCGGAAAACCCGCCCGGATGTGATTCTCATGGACATCTCGATGCCGCTGATGAACGGCTTGGAGGCCACACGGCTAATTCTCAAAGACTTTCCCGGCACGAAGGTCCTCATCCTTTCTTCTTACGGCGATGACGCCTATGTCGAGAGTGCGGCTGTTTTTGGCGCGTCCGGCTACCTACTCAAACAGTCCGCCTCAAACGTCCTGCCCGAGGCGATTCGGGAAGTGCATAAGGGTGGCACGTATTGCAGCCCCGTCGTTTCCAAGCGCTTCCTCGCAAGTCAGAAGCTTGCCATTCCCGACATCGCGGGCCTCACCCGCTATGCGATTGCGGAGGGCGTCATCGACGGCGGCGTCCAGTTGACCATCATTTAACTATTTGACTCCCGCCACCACATCGCCGTTTACTATAATTACCCCCCCCCGCAGACTGTATGCCCATCCTCAGTTAA
>CAYSXF010000785.1:0-2822 GCA_964434815.1 uncultured Lentisphaeraceae bacterium | reverse complement strand
CCGCCGCGGAACAGCAGGCGACCGGAGTGACCGCGGATTACATCCGGCTCTCCATTGGGCTGGAGGATGCGGAAGATATCAAGGCGGATATCGATCAGGCGTTGAAGAATGCCGTAACCTGAACGGAGGTATGTGGAGCACCGGATAGGCGTATAAACCAAGACAATCCAGCAACCAGCCCTCTGTTCGAATGTTGTGACGTCAACTATGCCTATGACCATAATCACCGCCACCCATGACCTGCATATCATCGAAGACATCGCCGACGAGGTGTACATCTTCGGGCAAGACAGACGGGTGGCCGGAACACGGCCGCCCTGCGGAAATTGTGGCGGACGCCCCGCTCCTGCAGGCCAACAACCTGATCCACAGGCGCTCTCCCCGAGGGTGCTCAACCTGCACACATGACGGGCTTTACACGGCAGCGCAGGCATTGTAGTCTAGCACACCAATGAAACCAGTATACTATATGTGGACCCAGCAGTTGGCAACCAGGAATCTGCTGGCGTTGTGCCGGCGAGGACTAACGGGCGCCGCTGATCAGGTGTCCGGCCTTGATTGGCGCTTGGACCGCAGAGGGCCGAGTGGAGGCGTAGCGTGAAGGCTGTAGGTCTTCTTTCCGGTGGTCTCGATTCCACATTGGCCGTCCGGCTGATGGTAGAACAGGGTGTTGAGGTTATCGCCGTCAAGTTCACCTCGCCTTTCTGTCAGTGCGATTCCGGGGGATGCTGTCATGCCGCCGAACAGGCGCGGCGGATGGGTGTGCCGTTGAAAACCTTCGCCAAAGGCGACGACTACATCGAGGTGGTGCGCCATCCGCGACATGGCTGGGGCTCCGGTATGAATCCCTGCATTGACTGCCGCATCTTCATGCTCAGGAAGACCAAGGTCTATATGGAGGAAGTCGGAGCCGCGTTTATCTTCACGGGCGAGGTGCTGGGTCAGCGGCCGATGAGTCAGCATCGTCGCGCGCTTGACTTGATCGAGCGGGAAGCCGGACTAGAAGGGCGAATACTACGGCCCCTTTCGGCGCGGCACCTGCCGCCAACGGAAGCGGAGTCAAAGGGTTGGGTTGACCGGGAACGCCTGCTCGCGATCGAAGGCCGCAGCCGCAAGTCGCAGATCTCCAAGGCGCAGGAACTCGGGATCAAGGACTATCCTTGTCCGGCGGGAGGCTGCCTGCTGACCGATCAACGCTTTGCCGCCAAACTGCGTGACCTGTTCGCGCATCAGGATCACGTGACCATGCACGATATCCGGCTGCTGAAAATCGGACGTCATTTTCGCTCCGGTCGCAGCAAGGTGATCTGCGGGCGCAACGAGGATGAGAACGAAGCGTTGCGGCGGCAGCCGTGCGATAGGGATTCTGTGTTGGAAGTCGTCGGATACGTTGGACCAACGGTGGTGCTACAAGGCGAATCCACTGCCGTTACCTTGCAGTTCGCGGCTACCGTGGCGGCAGCCTACTCTGATGCAGATGCGGCTGAAGTCGCGGTAAAGTGCCGGTCTTTGGGAGCAGAGGGGGAGATTCGCGTGGCGAGACCCGACCGTTCCAGCCTGCAACCCCATGCGGTGTGACAGCCTGGGTCTATATCTGGTATTCGTACTCCGAGGGGTGAACGAAGAACGCGGGGCTGATGTCGCCGATGTTGTCCACACGGCCGTCGCGGTACGTGAAGCGGTGCACGAACCCGCCAACGGCTTCGATCCGGCCATCGGGCAGGACGCGCAGCCCCATTGAGGTCGGGATGCCGTAGCCAATCTCCCCATCGAGACGGCGCAGGCGGATCAGCGTTTTTAACTCCTCCCACCCGTCGGCCTCATCGTGCGTGTCGCAGACCAGCGGTGCCAGCCCGAGGCAGTCGAACGGCTCCGCGGTGGCGTCGTCCGCGGGATCGGTCCAGCGGACCCACTGACGAGATAAGAGGATGCTGCCGGCGGAGAACCCCGAGAACACAGCACCGGCATGGAATCGTTCGTGGAGGAGCGGCACGAGGTCGCGCTCAGCGAGCACGCGCATCCCCAGGTCCACATCGCCCTCGCTGAGGAAGATGACGTCGGCCTTTTCGAGCAGTGTGCGGCTATGCCGCAAGTCTGCGTCGGGGGTGGCCAGCGGCGCCAAGTCCACGCTTCCGGCGCCGGTACGTTCGAACAGGCGTTGCAGGACAAGGAAGAACGCGGCGTCGTCGCCGCTGGCCGTGCCGATGTAGGCCACCGCGGGGTGGTCCCGACCCGTCTCGCGGAGCATCTCGCGGATCAGTGGATCGCGCGTTTTCCGGTGGTGATGCGAATCGCCGGACAGCAGGTACAAGGGCTTCGGGCCAGCCATCGCGTCAACCCTCCACAAGTTCCCGAAGCGCCGCCACGAGGCGGTCAATCTCGTCTCGCGTGTTGAAGACGTGCGTGGAAGCGCGCACGGTGCCTTCGAGATCGAGGCGGCGATGCAGGATGTGCGCACAGTGGTAGCCGCCGCTGACGAGGATCTGGTGGCGGTCGCACAGCGCGCGGGCCACGCTCTCCTGTCCCAGGCCCGGCGCGCGCACGGTGAACGTGGCGAGTCCGATGCGGCGGTCGGCGGGCACGGAATCGCCAAGAATCGTCGTGCCCGGGATGGCGCGCAGTTGTTCTACCAGACGCGTGCCAAGGTCATGCGAATGGCGGCGGACCGTTTCCATGCCGATGCGGCGAAGGTAGGCGACCGCGGTGCCCAAACCGATCACTCCTTCGATATTCGGAGTTCCGGCCTCGAAACGCCACGGCAGGTCCTGCGTGGTGAAGTCGTCGTCGCCATGCACCTTCACCATTCCGCCGCCTACTTGGTA
>CAYSXF010000784.1:0-2829 GCA_964434815.1 uncultured Lentisphaeraceae bacterium | reverse complement strand
GTGAAGGGCGTCATCATTGACCGGCGCGTGAACATAGGGCAGACGGTAGTGGCCAGCCTGAATGCCCCGAGCCTGTTTCTGATCGCCAAGGATCTGAGGCGCATGCAGCTCTGGGTCGCTGTAAACGAGGCGGACATCGGTAACGTTAAGCAGGGACAAAAGGTCACCTTCACGGTGGACGCGTATCCCGGAGAGGTCTTCACGGGTGAGGTCGGCAAGGTCAGGCTGAACGCAGCGATGACCCAGAACGTCGTGACCTACACGGTGGAAGTCGTCACGGACAACTCCAGCGGCAAATTGCTGCCCTACCTGACGGCGAACGCACAGGTTCAGGTGGCCCATCGCGAAAATGTGTTGACCGTGCCCAACATCGCGCTGCGTTGGACGCCGCCGCCGGAGCGGATCGCGCCGAGCGTCCGGCAGGAGTCAGGCGGTTCGAATGCTCAGGGGGAGGGCCGCAGCAAGGGCCGTGCGGAAGCGGCCGAAGGCACGCCGACGCGCGGCACAGTCTGGGTGCCTGACGGGAATTATGTGCGGCCGATCGGCGTGAAGGTTGGCATCAGCGATGGAACCGTGACGGAGGTGCAGAGCGCGAAACTGGAGGATGGTATGGAAATCGTTTTATCGGAGTTGAGTTCCGGAGAGCGCGACAGCCGCGCCGCAGGTGCGAAAAGCGGTGCTGCCTCAGAAGCCAATCCGTTTGTTCCGCAAATGATGGGCCACGGGAAGAAATAGTCTTTCGCGCCCGCCGGTGGCGATTCGGAGCGTCGGTTATGCATTTGATCGAACTACAAGACATTCACAAAACGTACCATATGGGCACCCTCGACGTGCCCGTGCTCAAGGGCATTTCGCTGACTGTCGATCACGGGGAGCTGCTCGCCTTGATGGGCGCGTCGGGTTCCGGCAAGACCACGCTCATGAACATCCTCGGATGCCTGGATCATCCCACGTCAGGCACGTATCGGCTGGACGGAGAAGAGGTCTCCGGATTGACGGCGGACGGCCGCGCGCTGCTGCGCAACCGCAAGCTAGGCTTCGTGTTCCAGACGTTCAACCTGCTGGCGCGGACCAGTGCGCTGGATAACGTGATCATGCCGCTCTCGTATACGACCGAGGACATTTCGGACCGCGAGGCCCGCAGTCGGGCGACGGAACTCCTGCAGCGGGTCGGCCTTGGCGACCGGATGCACCACGACCCGGCGCAGTTGTCGGGCGGACAGCAACAGCGCGTGGCAATCGCCCGGGCGCTGATCAACCGCCCGTCGATTCTTTTCGCCGATGAGCCGACAGGGAACTTGGACTCGATCACAAGCGAGGAAGTCCTGGCGATGTTCCAGCAACTCAACAAAGAACAGGATCTGACGATTATACTCGTGACGCATGACGCCAAGGTTGCCGAGCACGCGAAACGCGTCATCCATATCAGCGACGGACTGATCGCGGATGGCACGGGCGAAAAGCCGTCAGGAGGCACGCCATGATGAGAAGATGGTATCGCACAATCCGCACGGCCCTGCACGCCCTGCAGCGCAATGTGATGCGCTCGATCCTGACGACGTTGGGCATCATCATCGGCGTGGCGGCCGTCATCGCGATGATGGAGATCGGCGGCGGATCATCCAACGCGATCCAGAGCACGATCACCAAGATGGGCGCGAACAATCTGCTGATCATGCCGGGGACAGCGGCGAGCGGGGGCGTGAGCTTCGGCGCGGGCACAACCATGACGCTGACGCCGCAGGACAGCGACGCGATCCTGCGGGAATGCCCGGCCGTGCGCGCCAGCGCGCCGGTGGTGCGCGTGCGGACGCAGGTCGTCTACGGCGGCCGCAACTGGGTGCCGCTCTTCATCTACGGCACATCGCCGCAGTATCTGGATGTCCGCGACTGGACAACCCTGACCGAGGGCGAGCTGTTCAGCGAACGCGATGTCCGCAACGGCAACAAAGTGTGCGTGTTGGGCCAGACGCTGGTGCGCGAGCTGTTCCAGAACCAGTCTCCGATCGGCAAGGAAGTCCGGGTGAAGAACGTCGCGTTCAGAGTCGTGGGCGTGCTTTCCCGGAAAGGCGCCAATATGATGGGCATGGATCAGGACGACATCCTGCTGGCACCCTGGACAGCCATCAAATACCGCGTGGCAGGCACGTCGGCGACTACGGCGAACCAGAGTGCCGGAGCCAGCACCGACACCTCGGGTAGCGTGAATTCTCTGAGCGACCTCTATCCAGCCGCGAGCGCGTCCCTGTATCCGGTGCCCTCGAGCACGCAGACGGCCGATACGCCGCTGCCTGTGCGTTTCACCAATGTGGATCAGATCATGGCGGCGGCGCGGACCAGCGACGATATCGCGGCGTCCATCCAGCAGATCACTTCGCTGCTGCGCCAGCGGCATCGTATAGCGGCGCACGAGCCGGAAGATTTCAGTCTGCGCGATATGACCGAGATGACTAAGGCGCTGTCCTCCACCACAACCCTCATGACGAATCTGCTGCTGTGCGTGGCGCTGATCTCGCTGGTGGTCGGGGGCGTGGGCATCATGAACATCATGCTGGTATCGGTGACCGAACGCACGCGCGAAATCGGCTTGCGCATGGCTGTGGGCGCGGCAGGAAAGGACATCCTGCGACAGTTTCTGGTTGAGGCCGTGCTGTTGTGTTTGGCTGGCGGGGCCTTTGGCATCCTGTTCGGACGCCTCACCTCGATCCTGGTCAGAACCCTGCTGCACTGGCCGACAGCGCTGTCTGTGACGGCCATTGTGGCGTCCGTGCTGGTGTCCGCCAGCGTGGGGATTATTTTCGGGTTTTACCCGGCGTGGAAGGCTTCACG
>CAYSXF010000783.1:0-2844 GCA_964434815.1 uncultured Lentisphaeraceae bacterium | reverse complement strand
CACCTCTCTATTCGTCGGCAGCGTCAGATGTGTATAAGAGACAGGCAACTCAAGCTGCCTGCCGCAGCGCTCGCGCCGGCTGCCGATGTGGCGGCGATGAAGCCTGTCACGCTGAAGCAGGACAGCACCTCCGTCAATGTGTCCGGCACCGGTTTCTCGGTCACGTTCGACAAAGCCACCGGTTTCATCAGCGCGCTCGAACGCGAAGGTAAGAATCTGCTGACCGCTAGCGGCGGCCCGCGCCTGCACCTCTGGCGCGCGGCGCACCGCACCGATGATATGTGGGCTTTCAACGACTGGAAGCGCTATGGACTGATTGAGCCGCAGTGGAAGGTTGTGAGCCTCGCCGCGCAGCAAGTCGGTCCCGCCGCTGTGCGCGTCACCGCCTCGCTCGAACTTGCCGGCCAGAGCGGCTTGCAGATCAGCCACACCGCGGCCTACACGGTCTTCGGCGATGGCTCGGTCGCCGTGGACAACAGCGTCATCCCGCAGGGCAAGAAGATCCCGTTCGCCCGTCTCGGAGTTCGCCTGCTGCTCGATCCGGCGCTCGATCAGTTTGCCTACCTCGGCCGCGGCCCGATGGAAAATTACGCCGACCGCAAGCGCGGTTCCGATGTGGGCCTCTACGCCAGCACGGTGCGCGGAAACATGACGCCTTACGCCAAGCCGATGGAATGCGGCAACCACGAGGATGTGCGCTGGGCCGCGGTCAGCGGCAAGGGTCTGCCCGGCCTGATGGCCCAGGCTGAAGCAGGCGGCGTGCTGCAGGCGGGCGTGCTGCCCTACACGGACGAGCAGATGGATCCGGTCGAGTACACGGTTGACCTGCCTCCGAGCGCAGCGAGCGTGCTCGTGATTGCCGCACATACCACCGGCGTCGGCTCCAACGGCTGCGGGCCGCGTCCGGCCGATGAATATATCGTCTGGTCAACGCCCGCGACTTTTAGCTACGTCCTGCGGCTCCTTCCCGCTGGCGCTGATTTGACGCAGTCCGGCCGGGTGCTGGCTCCGGCCAACCGCGTCAAGCCCGTGCTGGCCGCGCGCGACTTCAACGGCAACGTCACGCTGACGTGCGAGACCCCCGGAGCAAAGATCGAGTATGCGATGACCGGTACGACGTGGCAGACCTATTCTGCGCCCGTCGCCGCGCAAGACGCAGTGCAACTGGCCGTGCGCGCCAGCGCGGAGGGCATGACGGGTTTCGATGGCACCATCGCGCTCGGCAAGCTCGATCACCGCGCGAAATGGAAAGTGACTGCCAGCAGTTACGAGAAGGGCGAGGGCGAGCCTGGCAATGCCGTCGATGGTCAGAACGGAACCTTCTGGCATTCGCGGTGGTCAAAGGACGCGGCGGAGCACCCGCACTGGCTTGTCGTGGACTTCGGTCAGACGCTAACCGTTGCCTCCGTAACCACCCTGCCGCGGCAGGGTGGTTACGGAGGCAACGGTTAGCGTCTGACCGAAGTCCACGACAAGCCAGTGCGGGTGCTCCGCCGCGTCCTTTGACCACCGCGAATGCCAGAAGGTTCCGTTCTGACCATCGACGGCATTGCCAGGCTCGCCCTCGCCCTTCTCGTAACTGCTGGCAGTCACTTTCCATTTCGCGCGGTGATCGAGCTTGCCGAGCGCGATGGTGCCATCGAAACCCGTCATGCCCTCCGCGCTGGCGCGCACGGCCAGTTGCACTGCGTCTTGCGCGGCGACGGGCGCAGAATAGGTCTGCCACGTCGTACCGGTCATCGCATACTCGATCTTTGCTCCGGGGGTCTCGCACGTCAGCGTGACGTTGCCGTTGAAGTCGCGCGCGGCCAGCACGGGCTTGACGCGGTTGGCCGGAGCCAGCACCCGGCCGGACTGCGTCAAATCAGCGCCAGCGGGAAGGAGCCGCAGGACGTAGCTAAAAGTCGCGGGCGTTGACCAGACGATATATTCATCGGCCGGACGCGGCCCGCAGCCGTTGGAGCCGACGCCGGTGGTATGTGCGGCAATCACGAGCACGCTCGCTGCGCTCGGAGGCAGGTCAACCGTGTACTCGACCGGATCCATCTGCTCGTCCGTGTAGGGCAGCACGCCCGCCTGCAGCACGCCGCCTGCTTCAGCCTGGGCCATCAGGCCGGGCAGACCCTTGCCGCTGACCGCGGCCCAGCGCACATCCTCGTGGTTGCCGCATTCCATCGGCTTGGCGTAAGGCGTCATGTTTCCGCGCACCGTGCTGGCGTAGAGGCCCACATCGGAACCGCGCTTGCGGTCGGCGTAATTTTCCATCGGGCCGCGGCCGAGGTAGGCAAACTGATCGAGCGCCGGATCGAGCAGCAGGCGAACTCCGAGACGGGCGAACGGGATCTTCTTGCCCTGCGGGATGACGCTGTTGTCCACGGCGACCGAGCCATCGCCGAAGACCGTGTAGGCCGCGGTGTGGCTGATCTGCAAGCCGCTCTGGCCGGCAAGTTCGAGCGAGGCGGTGACGCGCACAGCGGCGGGACCGACTTGCTGCGCGGCGAGGCTCACAACCTTCCACTGCGGCTCAATCAGTCCATAGCGCTTCCAGTCGTTGAAAGCCCACATATCATCGGTGCGGTGCGCCGCGCGCCAGAGGTGCAGGCGCGGGCCGCCGCTAGCGGTCAGCAGATTCTTACCTTCGCGTTCGAGCGCGCTGATGAAACCGGTGGCTTTGTCGAACGTGACCGAGAAACCGGTGCCGGACACATTGACGGAGGTGCTGTCCTGCTTCAGCGTGACAGGCTTCATCGCCGCCACATCGGCAGCCGGCGCGAGCGCTGCGGCAGGCAGCTTGAGTTGCCTGTCTCTTATACACATCTGACGCTGCCGACGAATAGAGAGGTG
>CAYSXF010000782.1:1672-2856 GCA_964434815.1 uncultured Lentisphaeraceae bacterium | reverse complement strand
GCCCAGCACGTCGAGCGGGTAGGCCGGAGTGGCCTTGCCGATGCCGACGTTGCCGTCGGAAGAGACGCGGGCGAGTTCGTTGCTGGCGCTGTCGCGCACAAGGAAGGCGCTGGAGCCGTTGGAGGAGTCGAGGGTCACCTTGGCGTCGCCGCCAAAGGCGTTGGCGGCCAGGGCCGCGAGGAGGAGTGTGAGGCGTGTTGTTTTCATGATTTTCCTTTTTTTACAGGGTTATTTTTTCACCACGAAGATCACGAAGGACGCGAAGATAAGTAAATAGAACTTCGTGCTCTTCGTGTGCTTCGGGGTGAAACTTCACATTTTGTTTTTCGACAAGATGAACAGGATTGGACAGGATTGGGTTGTTAACTTGAGCGTTGAGAGTTGGGCTCGTCATTCCCGCTGTCTCAATTTGTAAAAGCGCGTTGACGAAACGGGAGTGTTGGTGTGAGTGGCTGACCCTCGTGAATCCATCGTACACGCTCCGATCTTTTCCCACGCCGGGAGCTTCAGGCTTTCGGTAGCCTCGACATCATACGATCGGCCCGGCAAGCCGGCGAAGCCCAAGACGATGTCGCCGCCGACGGCGGTGATGCTGACAATGCGTATAGACTGGCCGTCGTGAACGGTGAAGCGGTGCGTCTGGATTTCCGAATTCCAGTTCCCGTCACCGGCCTGGACCGCCTCGACCACCACAGCGCCCAACGCCGTGAAACTGAGATTGGTTCCGTCCGTGATCAGCCCCGGGCCGGACGTCACAGCGAAGCTCACGGCCAGTCCGGAAGAGGCCGATGCGCTCAGGCGCGCCGCCTCGTCCATGAGGAAGGCCGCCGCGTCAACGGGCGTGAAGTCGAGAATGCCCTGATTCGCTTTGGCGGCGGTCACCGTCGCCCCGGCGCTGGCGGCTTCATACCGGCCGTCCTGCGCCCGGGTCGCGCGGAGGAGGATCGTTCCGCTGCCGGCGGTCACCGTGAGCTGGTTGCCCTCCGTTATCGTGCCGGGGCCGCTAAGCACCTCAAAGCTCACGGCACCCGCGCCCGTACCGCCGGTGGCGGCGAGCGTCTGCGCACTGCCGTAGGTCTGCGGCGAATCGGGCGCGAACACCAGTTCAGCCTGTTGCTCACGTTCGTAAGCAAACCCGTCGGCCCAAACCGTCTCCCCGTAGGCGGCGGAGAACACCCGCACAT
>CAYSXF010000782.1:0-1662 GCA_964434815.1 uncultured Lentisphaeraceae bacterium | reverse complement strand
CCTGCGGTCACGACGATCTCCGTGGCGGACACGCTGAGGATCGAAGTCACGCTCACGCCGGCGAGCGTGATGTTTGTCACATCTGACGGGTCGGACGGATCGGCCAGGTTCGTCCCCGTGATCGTCACCTCCACACCGCCCCGCCAGGAGCCGCTTGGCGGCGTGACCGAGGTGATTTCGCCAGCAGGATTGTAACGATAGACACCGAGCAGCGCGATATCGTCCTGACCCTCGCACTGGATAACGATGTTCGCCAGACCCGGCGCCGCCGCTTCCGGCACCGCCAGTGTGAACCCGGTTTCGTCGGCCTCAAGCGGGAGGACGCTTGTGCCGCCGACGAGGACATTCGTCACCGTGCCGAGGGCACCATGCGAAACCGTCACGACAGTTCCGCCGGTCCGCGGACCCTGCGAGGGCGTGACGGCGAAAACCCGGAACAGATTCGTGAGCGCCGTCGCCGCGCCCCACGCGCCATCGCCTGCTTGCGATGCGGCCACCAGCACATTCCCGGCAGCGGAGAAGCTGAGGTTGGTGCCTGTGCCGTCCAGCTCGCCCGGCCCCGCCACCACCGTGAAGCTCACGGGCAGCCCCGAGGTCGATTCCGCGCTTAAGGCCGCAGTGTCACCTGCCAGGACGGCCGTGCCGTCCGCCGGGAGGAAGTTGTAGATCGCCTGCCCGGTCTGCAGGATCTCGAAGGTGTTGGTCGAGGAACCCGTGTAGTCAGGATCGTTGAGCGTGGCCACGACCTCATACGTACCGACGGCAGTGGGCGGGTCAAGCGAACCGTCATAGGTGACTGTCACGTTCAGCCCAGACGGGGAGGTCCAGACGGATGCGGACTTGGGCGTACCGTCATAGATCCATGCCAAATCGTAGAGTCCCAGCGCCGCTTCCGACAGACCCACGGTGACCGTGCGGGTGACGGCATCAGCCGCCTCGTAGTTCAAGTCCCCCGGCTGATCGGCCAAAATCACCACCTCGCCCGCGCCCGCAAAGACGACGGTCTCATCGCCCAAGAGGACGCCGGGGCCGACTTCGATGCGGTAACGCACCGGCAGGCCGGAGGTCGACACGGCTTCCATCTGCGAGGAGCTGCCTGCGGTTGGGGAGACCTCTTCCGTCGGCACGGGGTCGTCGGAAGCTGGCGAAATTGCACCCATCTGCGCTGAGCGGAGGGCGGTTGACGAGAGCACGTCCGGCAGCACGGGGTCGTCCGAGGCGAGCACCTTCGGTTGCGGGAAGATGATCGTCTGCGACGCCTTTGCGCAGGTCACCGTGGCCGTGGCTGTTTGCGCAGCATGACGATCGTCCCAGGCTTTGACAGCCCGCACTTCGATCGTGCCCGTGCCGGAGAGCGCTTCGAGCTGGTTGCCGTTCACGATCCGGCCGGGACCGGACAGAACGCTGTAGGACAGCGCGCCCTCGCCTGAGCCGCCTGAGGCGGACAGCGTTTGCACGGTGCCGAAGGTTTGCGGGGAAGTCGGCACGAAGCCCAACGCCGCCTGTGGCGAGCGAACGACTTCAAAGCGCTGTGTCACCGAAGCCGCCGGCCCGTAATTCACGTTTCCAGGCTGCGAGGCCACCACGCACACGGTTCCCGCCGCCGAGAACGTCAGGTTGGTAGATCGGAAGAGCACACGTCTGAACTCCAGTCACCTGAAG
>CAYSXF010000781.1:0-2879 GCA_964434815.1 uncultured Lentisphaeraceae bacterium | reverse complement strand
CTTCCGCACGCCGGAGTTCGATATCTCGGGCGGCGGCAAGGTGCAGAAAGTCGGCGAGAAGGACGCTCTGAAGCTGGAGGGCGACTTCCGCGACGGCAACCCGTATGAAATCGAACACATCCACCTGCTCGAAGGCATCCTGAGCGGCAACGTGGTCAACGAGGGCGAGAACGTGGCGATGTCCACGGCTTGCGCGATCGCGGGACGTTTGTCGGCCTACACCGGTCAGACCATCCGCCTGTCCGAACTGGTCGATGAGAAGTTCAAGGATTCCCAGTTCTACAATTTCGCGTGCAAGCCGTCATGGGCCGATTTCGAGGCACCGGGCGATGTGGCGATGCCGGAGTTCGGCGACGACAAGGCACCGCTGCCGGGCAAACCCTGGGGCCAGAAATAGAGGGCTCTTGCGCCTGAAGCGGCGTACAGCGGTTCGCTGGGACGACCGTCCTGAGTTGGGACGGTCTATCTTGGCGAACCGTTTTCTTTTTGATGCATCATGTTTTGAGGTGCTCATCACGAACGGCTGCTCAGCACACATAACAAAGTATGGGCAGTAACAAACGGCGTGTTTGTTCTCTTATTACAAGTAAGGCATGCAGCAGGAAACCACAGACTTGAAGCACACGCAGGCCTCCCGCAGAGAGGCGCAACGCGAGCGCTTCGCCACCACGCGCTGGACGGTTGTCCTTGCGGCCGGCCGCGCCAAAGACACCGTAGGTGCCCGCGCCGCCTTGGAGAAGCTGTGCCAAACCTATTGGTATCCCCTCTACGCCTACGTCCGGCGGCAGGGCTACAGTTCGCACGATGCCGAGGACTTGGTACAAGGGTTCTTCGCGCGACTGATCCGGCTGAATTCACTTGACGACACAGGCCGAGAGAAGGGCAAGTTCCGTGCGTTCCTTCTGGCCGGCATGAAGCATTATATGGCCGATGTGTGGGGGCGGGACTCGGCCGCTAAGCGGGACGTGCGCAAGACCGTCTTCCTGGACGCCTTGGAAGCCGAGACCCGTTATGCGCTGGAACCGTCGGACCACCTGACGCCGGAGCGCCTGTTTGAACGCCAGTGGGCGCTTTCCCTTCTCGAAAGCGTTGTGCGGCGCCTGAGTGATGAATACGAGTCGACAGGAAGGGGCGAGCTGTTCAACGGACTGAGGTTCGCTGTTACGGGAGACAAAAGCGAGGTGCCCTATGTCGAGTTGTCAAGCCAACTGAAGCTCTCAGAAGGCGCCGTGCGCGTGGCTGTCCATCGGTTGCGGCAGCGCTACCGGCATCTCTTGCGCGAAGAGATCGCCCACACCTTGTCCGACGGCGAGGACATCGCCTCGGAACTGGCCGATTTGCGCCGGGTCTTGTCTTAGCGCTGTAACATTAGTGTCGCGACGCCTCTGAAGGATGTTGGAGGAAACCGATGAACAATCTGACACCATGTCCGCAGTGCGGCAATCCGATGGCCCGCAAAGAGCTGATGGGGCTGTGCCCCGAGTGCATGTTGAAAGCGGGTTTGGGCAGCGTTGCGGACGATACGGTCGTCGGACAGGCCGCTCGTTTTGTGCCGCCCGAGGTGTCGGAGATCGCCCCGCTTTTCCCGCAGCTTGAGGTGCTTGAACCGCTGGGCTGCGGCGGCATGGGCGCGGTCTACAAGGCCAAGCAGAAGAACCTAGACCGGTTTGTGGCCTTGAAGATCCTTCCCGCCGGTATCGGCAGCGACCCGGCCTTCGCCGCACGCTTCTCACGAGAGGCGAAGGCGCTGGCGAAGCTCAATCACCCGAATATCGTGACGCTCTACGAGTTCGGCCAGGCCGGCGAGCTGTTCTACTTTCTGATGGAATACGTGGACGGCGTGAACCTGGGGCAGCTCCTGCGCTCCGGGCGCGTCAGCCCGCGCGAGGCGCTGGCCATCGTGCCGCAGATCTGCGATGCGCTCCAGTACGCCCACGACGCCGGGATCGTCCACCGCGACATCAAGCCCGAGAATATCCTGCTCGACCGCAAGGGCCGCGTAAAGGTGGCGGATTTCGGTTTGGCTAAGCTGGTTGGTGCTGACGGTAGGGCGGGCTGTCCCCAGCCCGCCGCAGATTCGGGATACGGCGCGGTAGGGACACCGCGCCCTACCGACACCACCTACGCCAGCCTGATCATGGGTACGCCGCAGTACATGGCGCCTGAGCAGGTCGCACATCCGTCCGACGTGGACCACCGCGCGGACATCTATTCGCTCGGCGTGGTCTTCTACCAGATGCTCACCGGCGAGCTGCCGAAAGGCGATTTCGCGCCGCCTTCAAAAAGGGTCGTCGTGGACGTGCGCCTCGATGAAATCGTCCTGCGCGCGATGGAGAAGCGGCCGGAACTGCGCTACCAGCAGGTCAGCGACGTGAAAACGATGTGCGAGACGATTGCTCAGGCGGGCAGTTTACCCAAGAACCGCGCGCCTGATTCCGGCGCACTGTCTACCAGCGTGGAGCGAGGTCGTTGGCTGCTTGCCCTTCGCGCCGTCATCATGTGTGTTGCCTGCGTCATATTCGGCCTTCACTCGCACCCTCCGGTCTTAGGGATCAGCCTCGCCGCGTGGGGAGTTGTCGGCGCAGCCATCATCGGGCGAATTTCGTTTGGCATTCGGCAAAACCGAGAAGAGGATCGACGCGCTCTGGATCGAGCAGCCATGATCGGTTTGATTCATGCCATCGGAACGCTCGCCGCGGGTTTACTGCTCGCTCTGATCAATGTGGGCCTGAACACGGAATGGAACTACTTCCTTGCCGGGTTGCTCGCTTTTGGACTTTTCGTAGCAGTCCTGAGACTTGCGAGGATGGTCTTATCGCGAACGTCCTCACGCGAGTCGCGTGCTCTCCCTGGCACTCCACTTCGCCGAATTCCTGTGT
>CAYSXF010000780.1:0-2892 GCA_964434815.1 uncultured Lentisphaeraceae bacterium | reverse complement strand
GGACAAAGGCGGCGCAGAAACGTCTCCAGTTCCTGCGCCGCCAACCGCTCAGCGGATGATGCGGACGGCTCAACGACTACGCGAATGCCTTCGCTCGGCTCCTGCGCGACGACAGAACCGGTCAGCGCGAACAGGCAAACAAATGCGAACAGAACCCTCATTTTTTTCATAGCGTCCTTTGTCATCGCCGGTGCTTCGTTCAGGGTGTTGTGCCGTGAAGATAGAGCAACAAACCGCGACGCTCGAAGGGCACATGAGCACTACTCGCCGCCGTCACCTACTTGCCCAGAGCCAGACGTGTGGCCAGTTGTGCCGCAGACCCGGCATCAGGCGAATAGCCGTCCGCGCCGATTTCGTCGCAGAACGCCTGCGTCACCGGCGCGCCGCCGATGATCACCTTCGCGCTGATCCCGGCCTCGCGCGCCGCGCGCACCACGTCTTTCATGCTCGGCATGGTGGTGGTCAGCAGCGCGGAAACGCCGATGATCTGCGCAGCGTGCTCCTTTGCGAGCTCAACGAATTTCTCGGGCGCCACGCCGATGCCGGCGTCAACGACCTTGAACCCTTCGCCTTCCAGCATCATGCCGACCAGATTTTTCCCAATGTCGTGCAAGTCGCCCTTGATGGTGCCGATCACGGCCGTGGCCACGGGCTTGATTCCGGCAGCCACCAAGTGCGGCTTCAGAACTTCCATTCCCTGCTTCATCGCACGAGCCGCCAGCAGCACCTGCGGCACAAAAATCTCGTTTTTCTTGAACTTCTCGCCGATGATTCCCATGCTTCCGCACAGCGCATCGTCTAAGAGCCTCGAGGCCGCCACGCCTTCCGCCAGTGCCCGCCCAACCAACTCCGCCACCACGGGGGCGCGTCCCTTGATCAGCGCCTCCCGAATCTGCTCAATGATCATTCTTCTCCCTGTCTCTTTTCCGTGACTGCGCGCTACTTTCTCAACCGCATCCATGTAGCGATCTTGACGTTTCTGGCCTCAGCCGACTGAATCTCGTCCGGCGTTCCTGATCGGGAGGCTTTCTCCAACAGATCGATCCGCATCAGGAGAGCCTGTTGGCTGCCTTGGAACTGCTCGCGCTCCGCCTCGCGGTTCTTCCGCTCATCCGTGAGTTCCTGCTCGCGCTTGCGGAGCTGCTCCGAGAGCTCCTGCAACCGGCGTCCCACTTTCTCGCCCTCAGCAGCCTGGCCCTGCAACTTGGTCGATTCGGCCTCAAACACGCGCAGCTTGCGCTGCAGGTCACGCTCGGTCTCCTCCGCCTTCCGAAGCTCGCGCTGGTGCGCGATCCTCAGCGTGTCGAGCTCTGTCCGCAGCCGGGCCACGTTGGGATCAGAAGGCTGTTCGCGCAGCGAGCGCCGCGTCATTTCAACGGGGCTGTCGCCGAGGCGCCGCATCAGCGTCTGACGGCGCTCCGCCAGCGTCTGCTGCCGCTGCACGCTCCACTCTTTGAGCCGCTCAAACGAATTCCGCTCCAACTCGAGCGTTTTCGACAGCTCTTCGGCCTCGGCTTTTGCCAGCTCGTAAACCGCCGCCTGATCTGAGTAGAACCGCGCGGTTTCCTCGGCCGGCTGCGCGCACACCTTCTCTAGCGCCGCGACCTTTTCGGCATACGCGTTGTCGCGCGCATTGGCGTCGTTCAGCAGCTCCGCAAACGCCGCTTCGCTCTCGCTCGCTTTCCGCTCGGCCGCGCTCACATCGATCTCCGCAGCCGCAAGCCGGCGCTCACACTCAGCCACACGCAGCCGCTCCGCGGCCAGCTCCGCCTCTCTCACATCCAGAATCTGCTGCATCTCGGCGCTCCGCTTCTCATGGAAGAGAACCGCCTGCTCCAGCGCCGACACCCGCGACCGCAGCGCATCACCCTCCTGCTCGGAGGCCACCTGCACCGCCTCTGCCGCCGCGCGCGACTCCAGCAGTTGCCGCTCCGCGCTCGCAAGCCGCTCACGCGCCACGTCAGACGCACGAGTCAACTGCGAGATCCGTTCGGCCGCCTCGCGCCGCTCCTGCTCGAAAGCCAATTCCCGCTCGGCCATGGCAGGCTGAGCCTTCTCCGCAGCGGCAGCGGTCTGATCGTTCAGCAACTGCCGGCTGTTCGCCTCTTCGAGCTGCTGCTCCATCTTCCGGATCTGCTGGCGCAACTGCTCCTGTTTGCGCTCAGACGCCCGCGAGTCTTTTTCGGCGTTCCGCAAAATCGTGTCCCGCTGCGCCTCCAGCTCCTTCACGAGCGACGCCAGCGCATCACGCTCACGTTGCAGCGTCTCCATGGCATCGGCATTCGCCAACTTGGCGATCCGCTCGCGCTGCCCCGTCACCAGGGATTCCAATTCCCGCACCCGGTCCAGCAGCGCGTCCTGCGGGACTTGGCTCAGAACCTTCTCAGCCGTGGGCGCGGGCTCTTTCACAGCCTCAGCCGCTGTCTCGACATCATCCGCCGACACGATCTGCGCCCCAGCCGGAACCTTGCCGCTCTTGATCAGCGCCTCTGCGGCCAGACGGTTCAGCGGCCCGCGCAACTCGCCTTCGCCGTCGTCAACAAACCACCGCATGTCGAGCACGTCAACCGAAATGGCCTGTATCCATTTCTTTCTGTCGTTCGACACCTCATGCCCCGGTAGAATCCGCCCCTGTTCCGCCCAGACGATCAAACCCTGGGTAGAGACCGGGCCAAAAATCGACTCGCCGCCAGTTCTCAGAAACCACTGGCTGCCGTCCGCGTTTTCGTTTTGTTTGTCAGACATAGGATGTGCTTGCTGGTTAGGGGTTAAAGTTGGAAAGACTTTCTGTTCAGCGCTCGACGTCACTTCTTTCTTTTGAAAAGGTTCGCGCCCTGCGCGCCCAAGCGTTCCAATTCTCTGCGCGCCTGCTGCTCAAGGCCAGACATCGGC
>CAYSXF010000779.1:0-2900 GCA_964434815.1 uncultured Lentisphaeraceae bacterium | reverse complement strand
ACATCATCGTCGGCGCTGCGTCCATCGCCGCCGTCGTTCTGCCGGAGAAAGGCAAGTCCGATGTTTGAGACTGTCATTGGCTGGGTCACGGGCCATGTCGCGGACATGATCGCCCCGGTCCTTGCCACCGTTGCCGCGCTCGGTGCCGGCTGGAAGATGGGCAGAGACGGCGCCATCAAAGCCGCTCAAGGCGCTGTGCTTGAAAAGACCCAGGCCGCTGCTGACGTAGCCGCCACCGTCAACGCGACCAGCGACGACGAGTTGAAAAAGGAGGCCGCGAAATGGACCCGCTGACCTATCAGATCAAATGCCCGGAGAGACTGCCGCTGCGATATCTGATCCTGGCACTCGGCGTTGGCCTGCTGACGGCCTGCTGTGATCCGCCCGTGGATAGCTTCTGCGCCGTGGCGAAGCCGGTCTATTTGTCGAAGGAAGACGTGCTCACCAGGGACACGTTGCGCGAAGTGGTGACTGCGAATGAGACGTGGCAGGCCCTATGTAAGAAGTAGCTGTCAAGGATTGCTTGACAGCTCAACCCCGCGCTCCGTGAACCGCACGCTATCTGGTGATCTCGACGAATTGGGAGACAGCGGCGATGACGCGCTCGGTTTCTTCATCTGTGAGTCGGGTTTGCCGAGACAGTTTGTCGATATGCTGGAGAGCGAGATAGGCATCGCCGTCCCTGATCTCTGGCAGATGATAGACGTCATCAATGCCTGCCCGGCCTGCGGAACCGTAACCGCGCACTCGTACCGCTAGGCGCACGGACTTTCCAGCGCGAGACCCGCTCATGGCGCGAATGTCTTTGAGAACCTGGAACGCATCGCCCTGGATCGTGAGGGATGCCTCAATAAACGACATGGCTAAGACTCCTGGTTCTGGATCAACTCTACGCCATTCGGTATAAAGCGCACCCCAGCCGCTTCGAGCGCGCGCTGGATGGCGGCCAGTGTGGACGGGACGGACTGGCGTTCCTCACTCTCGAAATGGCTGATCGTGCGCTTGCTAACCCGGCTCGCCTCGGCAAGCTGGTCCTGCGTCATATTGATCAGCGCGCGGGCGGCGCGGCATTGGGCGGCGGTGATATCCATGCTTCAATGATTGCACATGTGCGCCATGTGAGCAAGCGTGCAAAATAATGAAATTAGCTATTGCGCCGATAGCGCACGTGTGCAATATTAAGGAACACAAGGACGGGAAACGGGGAGCTACCACCCTCCCCGCCGCCCTAACCACCCAAGCCCCACGGAGGCCCAAAATGGCTAACCGCAATTCTACCACATCACCCCGCTCTGCTCGATCCGTTTTCGCGTTTCTGCGCCGTATCCTGCCGCCGACGTTCCGGGCCAATTCGACCCAGGTCGAAATCTCGAACCCGGTGTCCGCTCCGGCTTGGGTTCCGCAAGGTCCGTGGCTGGTGGATCGCACCGGCTCCGTTTTCGTCCGTCTGGCGTAAGGGGAATCAACATGACCGGCACACAACTCACCACCGTTGATTTCCACGGCGCGACCCTGCTCGCCATCCGTGGCGAAACCCCCGCCGACACCCTGGTTGCCATGAAGCCCGTCGTCGATGGCATGGGGCTGGCGTGGCAACGGCAGCTTGAGAAGATCAAGGCCGATCCGGTGCTCAGCCAAGGTATAACCGAGATGGTTATACCTTCTAATGGTGGCCCGCAGACGATGGTGGCTCTACCCCTGTCCCGCATGAACTTCTGGCTTGCCAAAATCAACGCCAACAAGGTTCCCAACCTCGAAACCCGCGCCAAGGTCATTCAGTATCAGACTGAATGCGCCGACGTGCTGTTCGCTCACTTCTTCGCCAAGGCGACGGGGAACGAGGAACTGATCCGCCGTACCGATGGCATCGCCCGGATGCTGGCGCACAAGGTCACGGGCATCGAGTCCGAGGTCGGGCAGATCGGCTCTGCCGTCCTTGAACTGGCAAATGTCTGTAAGGCGCAGGCCGCCCTCCTGACCGAAGCCAACCAGCGTATCGATGAGTCCAACCAGCGGATCGAGGGCCTTCTCCTCACGACCGACGCTCGACGCGGCACCGGTGAGCTGGTCGCCGTCCGCCAGCTTCTCGACACGGCAAAATGCTTGACCAAGGGCCGGAACAGCGTTGCTCGCCGGCTGCTGAACGCTCTCAAGGACGCGGCCCTGGTAGAAGTCCCGCCGGTTCGGGCGCGCCGTTGCCCGCACACCAACGTCTGGCTATTCCCCATCGACTTCGCCAATGCCTTCATGCAGCGCGTCGGCAATGGCTGGGTCTCAGCTCACAACTCGGCTGTCTCCGGACAGGGTACGCTGAAGTTGGTTTCGAGCAAGCGGACTAAGGCCGCCGAAGCCCCGCAGCCCAGCCAGGGAGCGTAAGCCATGACCGCCCAGATCATCGACTTCGCCACCCGCCGTACCCTGGCCGGTGCCCCGCAACCAAAATCCCTCAGCATCGAGACCATGCGCTACCGTCACCGGGCACTCGTCGAGGAAGTCCTGACGCTGCCGCTGGACGAATTCAGCCCCATGGTCCGCTATGCCTGCCTGAAGGTTGCCGACCACGTCGAGAACATAATCGGCGCCCGATCCGACGCCATCGACCCGCTGGCCGTGAGCCTGCGGAAGCTTGCGAAGCATCTGGAGTGGGAGAAGACACTCCGGACTGCGTGATCACCTACACCCTAACCAGGCCCAACCTGTAAGCAATCCTTACAAGTTCCCCGCTGGATTCGGCTTGCCTGAAAGGCCGATCATGCTATAACCCGCTCGACACGCATCGTCGCCCGTTCTGCGGCATGTCAGTGCCGCATGAAGAAAGACCCCGCTGGCTTCGGCTGGCGGGGTTTTTTTGTGCCTGGACATGATATCGCATATCACTTATTATGGCTGTCTCTTATACA
>CAYSXF010000778.1:0-2901 GCA_964434815.1 uncultured Lentisphaeraceae bacterium | reverse complement strand
AATCATCAGTTCGGACCGTGCGGAAGAACGCCCCAACACAATCGTTTTGCTCAGCGACCAACCGCCCGAACCGAGCGCCATGGCCAACTCGCCAGACGCGCTTGCGACCGACCCGCCGATTTCACCCGCCTGCCGCCACGTCTTGCCTGAACAGTCGGCCAAGGACACCCGAGCCAGCGGCGGCAGCGGCACTTCCAGCGCACTCCGCTTCTCCATCGGCACCACGCGCCACGCCTGCGGATCGCCCGCCGCCAGGGACGACCCCGCGAGCAGCCCCGCGCACACGATGGTCGGCATCCTATTCATACGGCCACTTTTCGCCCGCGATCTGCTTCCACTTCGTCGACACCTCGCCAGAGTCCTTCACGCCATACTTGTTGCGTATGAAGCTCATCTGCGCCTCGGGCTTGGTGCGCATCAGCACGACATGCCGCAGCCCCGCAACCTCGCGGCCGAACACCACGGTGGAGTTCGGCATCCAGTCGCCCTGATTGTACTGGATGTTCATCGAGTTGATCATCGCATACACCCAGTCCGGCATCTTCGCCTTCACGCTGACCTGCCCGCTGGCCACATGGCTCCAGTCGTAGTCGGCGTCGATGCCAGCCGACCGGACAGACGGGTCATGGTCCTCGCTCGGAACCCCGTATTTGTCGGAAAAGAACAAGTGATGAAGATCGTCCGCGCCCGTCTGGCCCCGGTCGTCGTACCGAAGCCCTGTGTTCCAAGCGACATACCGGTCCGAGATCAGCAGTTGCTGCCGCGTCACCGTCAGATCGCCGATCCAGAAAATGCCGCCCAGCATGATCATGTACAACGGAATGGCCAGAACGGTCTCCATTAGGACCGCTCCCGTTTCCGACGCTCTATCGCTCACCGAACGCTTCATTTGACGGCTCACGCGCATGTTTGGATTATAAGAGTCCGCCGGGCTCCTCCACAAGTCAAAAACAGCCGCGCTACTCGCTCCAGGTCACGTACGTTCCGAACCGCTGATACTCCTGCCCCATGGCCACGCCCGGCCCGCCGTCGGCCAACGCCTGCCCCGCCGAGACCGCCAGCGCCGTCAGCACCGCAACCCACCAGATCCGTTTCATCGCTTAACCCTCCTTTTTTCTCGATTCCCGCTCAATGCAAGACCCAGGCTTCGGCCCCGCCGTAAGAGACCTCCGCACCTTCGTTCATCAGCGCGGGCGCGCCCTGAGCGCCCAGCGCGCCGCCGCCGCCGTATAGCGCCTGCCAGGAGCCACCCTTGATCTCGTTCAGCACGTCGCCCGCCGTCTCGCCCGTCCAACTGCGGTTCTTGCCCGTCGCCTTCGCCCGGTGCAATGGTATCAGCTCGGCGTCCCAATCGCTCGTCTTGAGGTTCCAGAGCCGGTCGCCGCTGTTGTTCTCGTAGGTCACCTCGTATTTGCCCTGCGACTCCTGCCGCGGCGCGGGGTTGTATCCCGCGATCGCCGCTGAGGCGGTCCACATGTACCGGTTGCCCCCGTTCAGCGTGAAGGGTTTCATCACGCCGAGGCTGCCGCCGCCGATCATAAACTGGAAGGGGTTGTTCAGCCGCCGCGTCAGGCCGACCCGGATGCTGCCGCCCTTTGCGAAGAATGATTCCTTCAGCACCTGCGGCTTCGCCACTGTGGTGTTATAGTACTCTTCAACGCGGATGTTCGAGTCATCGCCCATGACCTTGTTGTTTCCTGACGTTTCCGTGGAAAGCACGCAGGCCCCGTCAACCTCGACCCAGAGCGAACTGTAATAGTCCCACTCCGAACGCAAAGTGGAACAGCCGTAATTGTATCCGCGCTTGATGCCTTTCCCGTCGCCAGACGGAGTCTTCTGAACGAACCAGATGTCCGTGCCTTTCTTGAAAACCTCGCGTGCGTTCGAACCCTGTTCGGGAATGTAGTCGGAATGCCGCAGGAAATCGTCCTCGTCCTCGAGCCCCAGCACCCGGAAATTCCTCTGCTCCGGCTGCTCCTCCTGCTTCAGCACGTACATCAACTGAGCCCCGCCCGCAAACCCGTCGTTCCACGTGTCCTTGATGTTCGCCTTCAGAACCTCCTTCACCGTCTTTCCGATCCGGCCCGGCAGTTTCTGGAGCAACTCCTTCTCCTTCTCGTTCATCTGGTCGATCTGCGTCCGGCAGGTGTCGATGGGGTTAGCCAGAGCGGTATAGCTCTTGTTTTGGGCCGCCGCCTGATTTCGCGCCGCTTCGATCTCATCCGTCGACACCAGGTGTGTCCCGTTGAGAAGGATCTTTTTGTGGGCAAAGCTGTTGTAGAGGCACGCGCCCTTGCCAGTCACATAATAAGGGACGCCCTGATTGCAGCTCGGAGCGTTATAAATCATCATCTTGTCGTTGTCGCGATTCCACTGCTTGAGCGTCCACCACAGCCACTTGTCGACGACGTAGTCCATCTCCATCCGCACCATCTGAACATAGGTCCAAGACATCGCGCGGTTGATCGCCGCCAGCCGGCTGTTGCAGTCCGCCTGGACGACGGCGGCGGAATAGGCGGCCGCGTCGGCCGCGTTCTGGAGTTCGACGCGGCTCCGAATCGTCTCGCCCCCGGCGAAGATCGCGCTGGCCATCATGAACAGCGAAAGGAAAACGACGACAGTCAGGGCCAAGATGACCCCGCTTTCATCCCTCCACAACCGCAGAGCGGCTCTGTTCGCTGCTTTCAGCATACGCTCAATCTTCCACTACCATCCCGCCTCCGGCAGCCCCATCCGGGGCAGCGTCACGTACGGTTTCGGCAGCACGACCACCTCCGTGAAGCGGACGTGCGGATAGCGGACCGTTTCCGAGTCGCCGATATTGCCGGTTTCATCGGCATGCTGTTCGGTATATTCCGCACCTTGCGCCCACGGGTTCACGCCCCAGGCGATCATCGGTCC
>CAYSXF010000777.1:0-2903 GCA_964434815.1 uncultured Lentisphaeraceae bacterium | reverse complement strand
CACCTCTCTATTCGTCGGCAGCGTCAGATGTGTATAAGAGACAGTTCCCGCACCGGTCCCGCTACTCGCCCGCTTGGAGCGCCAGGAAGTTCTGGACGCCCATCTGCTTGATCTGGTCCAGCTTCTCCTCGATCTGGTTCACATGGCTGTCCTCGTCCTTGAGGATCGACTCCAGGATGTCCTTGGTGGCGTTGTCGCCCGCTTCCGTCGCCACCTTGATGGCTTTGTTGTAGTTCTTGACAGCCACCATTTCCGCCACCAAGTCATGGGTGAACTGTTTGGGGACGTCGGCCCCGATCCGGATCGGGTTCAGTTTGCTGACAACCGGCGTACCTTCCAAAAAGAGGATGCGCTCGATGAGTTTCTCGGCGTGTTTCATTTCGGTGATCGCGCGGCCGCCAACCAACTTTTTGAGCTTGCCGTAGCCCCAGTTCTCATCCATTTCGGCGTGCACGACATACTGGTTGATAGCCGTCAGCTCATCGGCCAGCAAATCGTTCAATTCCGCGAGTACTTTGTCATTCCCTTTCATTCTCTATCTGCTCCTTTCATAAACTGCTCGATGCCTGTGACAGGCACGACGCTCTGATCATTTGAACCGTTAAGAAATGGTGCCCTACTGTATCGCGATAGCGTTGACGGGGCATTGATCCTTCGCATCCTGACACGCCGTCTCCGCATCGGCGGGGATGGGGTCTTTGATGACGACGGCAATATCGCCGCTCATCGCAAAGACGTCGGGACATAGTTCGGTGCAGAGTGCGCATCCGACACACAGATCAGCATCAACGACAGCTTTCATGGGTGACTCCTCATTCGGTTGTGACAGGTTCGACCGCCCATATCGAGGTGGGCTTCTTGGATAAAAAGATACAGCATCGGCTGATTTCAAGCTATGGGGTATAATCCCCAGTTCACTGCGTCGTGATGACCATGTAGAAGGCTTTGGCGGAAGAGACCGTGTTTGTGTAGCTCGTCAGATTGGCCGTTGCGGTGATGACCGGTGAAAGAGGCGCAAACCCAGCCGCGCCGGCGGTTAGATTCGTGGATTTATAGACCACATACTTGATGCCGGGCGCGCTTTTCCACTGAATGACGAACAGCCCGCCGCCCGTGGGCAAGGGGGTGGCTGCGGTGATCGCCAGGACCGATCGGGGGTCGGTGGGCGAGAGACCCGCTAGAAAACTCTGATAGTAGGAGAACCCGTTGGGGCCAAGGGCCTGTGGATTTACGTCCAGAACCGAACGAATCGGGCCGTTTGTGGCGATACTGGCGTTCGCGATCTGTTGCTCCCACGTGTCGGGAATCCCGCTGAGGTTGATGTCGCTTGGACTGGCATTCAGAATCGTCAGGCCGGCCTCATCCTCGGCCGCTAGGATCAGCCCGCTCACGGCGCGGATGCGAAGGGCTTGCGTCAGGTTGGGGAAGTTGATGACGGAGGTTGGGGTCAGCGGAGCGGAAACGTTCAGCGCCTTGCCGACACGCACCCCGTCGGTGAGGTAAAGTAGGGGGCCCGCAGATGCGGCTGTGAACGCGATACCGGTATTGTTGGCCTTAACCAGCACAGGGCTGACGGGGTTGACGGCGATGCTGAGGGTCAGCCAGCCGTTAGGTCCGCAAGCGACATGCAGCAGATTGCTGACGCTCGTCACGCCGGTTGCAGGACCGGGTGTGACATAGGAACTGTCGAGAGCCAGACCGGTATCCAAGCCGTAGATGCGTAGACCCGCGTTGCCGCAGGCGGCGTAGAGTTCGTTGCTGACGGCGACCATGTCGAAGATGAAACTGCCGGGCGTGTTCGTCGCGGTCGCTAGCAGGGTCGGAGCAAAGGGATTGGCCACGGAGAGCAACTGCAGCGTGCGTCCGTCCGTCAGCACGGCGCGCGTGCCTGAGCGGGCGATGCGGCGGATGTGCGAAAGACCTGTAGCCGGATAGCTGCCGATGAGGGTCGGCGCGGCGGCGTTGGCGATGTTGAAAATCTTGAGCCCGTAGAGTCCGTCGCCCACATAGGCTAATGGATACGAGACTTCGACGCACCGTGAGTTGCTGACTGAGGCGACGGTCGCCAGCAGATCCGGTTGGGAAAGATTCTGCAAACTGTGCGTCTGCAGGCCGCTTTCGTCCGCCGCCAGGAAGAGCGTGGAGCCGCTGGCTGCCGCGTCCACGGCGCGCGCGCCGGTCGCAAACGTCGCGATCGGCGTGGGTGAAAGCGGTGAAGTAACGTCCAGCGAGCGGCACCCGGCGAAACCGGATGCGACGTATAGCGTGTTGCCTGCGACGGCGACGTCGCTCGCCTCGCCGCCCAAGGACAGTATGCTGGTCAACGCAAGTGTGGCGGCATTGAGCGTCAGGAGGCCTGCGGCGCCAGCGGCCACGAACAGCGCCGCGCCGGAAGACGAGGCTGCCATACTGCGTCCGGCGGCAGGCAACAGCGTATTCGTCGAGACCGTAGGCGCGGCTGGCGCTGCGAGGCTGATGCGGTATAGCCCCGCGTTCGCATCAGCGATGATCGCATCACCGCCGACAGGGGCGAGCGCCAGGCCAGCGGTGACACGGCTCAGTGTCCCTGTGACGGTCATGGCGGCTGGATTAGCGGCATTGAGGTATTGGAGTCCGCTTTGGCCGTCGAGCACCAGCAGGCGGGGCGATGTGAAGGTGACAGTCTGGGCGGGACCGGTGGTCTGATAGGCTCCCGCCAGCGTGGGCGCGGCGGGGCTGCTCACGTTGAGCACCCGGACGCCGCTGACGCCGTCGGCCACATACAGCAGGGTGCCGTTAAGGTTGATGCGGCGGGCGAACCCGGAGGTGTCGAATGTGGCGCGGTGGACCAGTTGCGTGGGAGACGAGGCGTCGACGATCTGCACGCCAGCCACGCCGGTGGCCGCGTACACCCAGTTGTTGGA
>CAYSXF010000776.1:0-2905 GCA_964434815.1 uncultured Lentisphaeraceae bacterium | reverse complement strand
GTTCGGCACGGGCGTATTCGTGGTCAAGGCGAAGATCACGGCGGACGGAGTCCGGCCGTACACGGACTACTATCGTTTTGCGATCATGGCGCCGCTGAGCAACACGCATAAGACCAGCCGGCTGATGGCGACGCTGGTGGGCGATGCGTGGCGCATCTCGCGCGGCGAGGATCTTGCCCGCAAATACATGGAATGGGGCTGGGGCGGCACCTCCTGGATGCCGATCCACGACATGCTCAAGACGAACAGCGTGGCGGTGGATCTGATGCGCCGCTACCGTATCGTGAACGCGCAGACTACGATTTTGGATCAGCTCTGGCGCGCGCGCGATCCGAAGGATACCCCGTGGGCGAAGACGGATCGCGATTTCTACGACGTGCCCGAAATCACGCCGGAATTCGTGAACTATGTGGAAGAAACGTCGTACGAGATTCTGAAGCAGGTGCCGAAGGATATGCTCCCATACACCGCGTACGGCAACGAAGAGGAAAGCTCCAAGTATCCCGCGAGCGGCAAGTTCGACGAGTACGTCAAGCTGCAGTCAGCCGTCGGCCGCGCGGCCAAGCGCGCGGGCATCGGCTGCACGCCGACGAGCGGAACTTCCGGCTACAATCTGCTCCGGGGCTTCGAGCCGTACGAGGGCTATCTGAAGGCGGCGCATGACAAGGGCTTCAAGTATGACGCGCTGGCGGTGCACCCGTACGGCAGCATCGACAAGGGTTCGCTCTCGACCTCCGACTTGGACGACGAGGCCGAGCGCCTGATCGAGCAGGGCAAGCGCTACGGCTACGGCGAAGAGACGCCGATCCTCTTCACCGAGTGCTTCAATATTCCGGAGACCTATGTGCCCGAATGGGGCGCGGGGGGCTCGTATGACGCTTATGCGAGCGGCAAGCCGACCTACGACTTCGGAAACCGCGAGTTCGTACAGGCTGCCTCAGCTATGCGGATCTACATCATCTGTATGAAGTACTGGCCGCGGATCAGGTGCGCGAACATCTGGTGCTCGCGTCCGTATATGGATCTGCACCTGACGCCGATTCTGCTTTGCAAGGCGGTCAACACGCTTGGCCACCTCATGGGAGATGTGGCCTACACGGAGGATATCCGCCCGGCGGCGGGCATCCGCGGCTACGCGTTCAAGTTGCCGGATGGCACCGGCCTCGCGCCGGTCTGGTGTACGAGCGCGGACGTCGAGAACGGTCTCAAGAAGTGCCCCGTGCTGGCGGTCAAGTTCGGCCAGCCGGTGGCGTTCGTCGACTTCATGGGCAATCCGCGCTTCGCCGCGCCGGACAAGCAGGGCTACATCCGCATGCCGGTGACGCCTGCGCCGCTTTTTGTCAAGGCGAAGGACGTCGCGAAATTGGCGAAGGCGCTGCAGAACGCGGAGCCTGACGACAGCGCCTCGTCGCTTGCGGTCTCGTTCCTGCCGACTGCGGACGGCCGCATCGTGGCGTCGCTGAAGAATCTGACAGGGCGCGTGCAGAAGGGCGTGCTGGAGGTGTGCGGCCAGAAGATTCCGTATAGCCTGAAGGGCAACGGCGACGTGGCTTTGGCTGTTCCGGCGGCTGGTGACGGTGCGGCCGCGAATGTGACGCACCGTTGGAATGCCGCTTACAAGCTGACGCCGGAGAGCGGCGAGCCTATCACAGGCGAATGGAAAATGGACACCTTCTTCGTGACGAAGTGCGAGGGTGCGCCGAAATGGGAGACGCTTCCGGCGCTAGCCATCACCAACCGGTGCTTCAAGGGCGCGCCGCGCCCGGTCACGCCGGGCGACCACGCCGCGACGTACAAGATGGCGTGGGATGCGCACAGCCTCTACCTGCGGGTCGAGGTCGCGGACGACAAGCTGCTGACTGACCCCGAATTCTGGAAACGTCCGACTGCGGAGACCCAGCTCTGGAACGTCGACGGCGCGCTGGAGGTCTATTTCGACACGGGCGCCAACGGACGCTCGAACGCGGCGAAGACCTTCGACAACGACGACTACCGCTACGACTTCTCGCCGACCAAAGACGGCAAGGACGGTGCGGGTTTGGTCTGGCGGTTCCGCGAGGTCTATCACCAGTTGGCCGATGGCGTCAACATGGCGACCAAGGAAGAGGCCGCTAAGAAGATACCGTGTCAGTACGAGCGGACCAAAACCGGGTACGCCATGACCATCACCTTCGCGCAGCGCTACATCGAGCCGATCGTTCTCAAGCCGGGTTTCGTCGCCGGGTGCGGTCTTTACCTGCATGACCACGATGCGCCGGAGTGGCAGAACAGCAAGGGGCTGAGCACCTCAACCGAAGCGGGCAAGCCCTGCGATGGCCACCCCGAGCTCTGGCCGCTGATGGTGCTGCTGCCGTAGCGTTGGAGAGGCGTTTCTGTAGGGAGGAGTTAGGAAGTAGGAGTTAGGAGTTGAAGAGCTGCGCTCGTTGACAGGCAACAGGTTAGAAGGAACATTGAGCGCTTCCCAGACGGCTTTATGTTCTTTCTCTACGACGAGCCGTTCCGCGTGGTCTTCGAGTCACTGAACGAACTCATGGCCTCTCCCGAGCCGAAGCGCAATCCGGTCGGCTTCAGCGTGAAGGAGCGGCGGGCGGGATACTCGGCGCATAAAACAACCTTGGGGGATGTCGGGGACGGAATAATTCGGTACAATGCAATATCGCGTGAAGCCATGAAGGTCGGCGGCGGACAAATCGCCGCAACGCCGTGGCGCTCACGAAAACGAATGGGGGAAGCGATACGATGAAAAAGCCGTTGGTTATTTGTTGTGGGTTATGGGTCGCCGTTTGGGCGTTCGCCGGGGAGCGGGTCGCGCTGTGGCCGGAAGGAAAGATCCCGGATTGCCAGGCCCATCAGATCGCGGCGACCACACAAGAGGCGAAGGCACCGGGATTCAAGGCGGCGGAAC
>CAYSXF010000775.1:0-2906 GCA_964434815.1 uncultured Lentisphaeraceae bacterium | reverse complement strand
GAGATTTCTGCCTGTCTCGTGGGCTCGGAGATGTGTATAAGAGACAGCTGATACGTAGTCCCTGCCGCGCGGTGCGCCTCGTCGATAAATACGATATCGGCCTCGGGCAGCTTGCGCCGCGCAAGCGTCTGAACCGTGGCGACCTGGACTGGTGCGTCTGGATTCGTTCGCTCGTCGTCGCCGCGCATCACGCCGACGTCGGTCACGCCCCACCGCGCAAGCTGTCGCACGGCCTGGTCAACCAGTTCGAGCCGGTGCGCGAAGAACAGCACGCGCGCGCCGAAGTTCGCGCGCGCGCTTGCGATGATTGCCGCCGCGACGACGGTCTTACCGCCGCCTGTAGGTAGCTGGAGCAGAACGCGAGAACGCCCCGACCGCACATGCGATCGGAGCGCCTCGATTCCTGCCGCCTGATAGGGCCGCAGGGGTACCATGCTAGAATTTCGGTCCGTTGCCGCCGCCGTTGCTCGGAGACTCGCCCTTGGCTGCTTTCGCAGCGAGCACGTACCCGCGCAGGCTACCCATGAGCGCCTGCGTCTCGCCGGGCGACAGCGCCGCAAACTTCGCGCCGCCCCGCTTCGTGTCGTTGATCCATTTGACGCGCGGCGTCTTCAGTACCTCGCCGTTCTGCTTAGAGAACTCCTCGTGCTCGATGACCGCAATCACCTCGTTGCGATTCGTGGTCGCGAGGTCGTCGCCGTCGAAGCCGAGCAGCTCCAGCGACTCCGCCGTACGCGCGCGGGTGGCGTCGCTCATCCAGCCCACCCAGTCGATCATCTCGCCTTTGTGGGGGCCGTCCTCGAGCCTGAGCGTGACCGACACGCACAGCGTGCCCTTCTGCGACGACTTGCCCATAGATGCGGCGATGCCGCGAGCCTTGAAACTACCTTCTGAAATCATGGAATACCTCGTTTGATTACTGATTACTGATTATTGATTGATTTTCGCCGTCAGCGCCGACTCAATAGCGGCGAGCTTCTGCGGGTCGTCGCCCGCGTCCGCCACAAACGCCGCGGCGCGCGCTTCGTGCGCCGTGCCTGCCGCTAGCGCCGTGATGCGCGCGCGAATCTCAGCGGCGTCCTGCGTGCCGGCGCGAATGCCCGCGGCTAGAGCGGGCCATGATAGCGGCATCTTCGCAGGCAGGCCGTAGCGATTCTTCGCCTCGAATCCGGTCCCGCGAGTCGTCCACAACATGCGCTCGCCAGTGACGATAGCGCGCCGTTCGTCCTCGAGCCGCGCCGCGTCAAAGTTCGCGAAACCGACGACATCGCACCATCGCGAAGTCATGGCCCACGTCTTTTTCTGCAGTTGCGGAGTGAACTGGTCATACCCGCCAAGCTGCGGATCGTTGCTCTGGCGAACGATGCTATGGCCTAGCAGGACGATGGACATGCCCCTAGCGCGGCACCCGTCAAGCGCTCCGAGCATCAGCCGCCACTCAGCGGCGAGCGCTTCGTAGCCCGCCCCGTAGCCGAAATCCGCAAGCGTTTTTTTCTTGGCCTCTTCGCACACGTGGCGACTCGCGAGCTCCTCGAGCGGGTCGAGCGTGTCGATGACGAGCGTTTGATAGTCGTGTGCGTCAGAACTGATACTGCGTATCAGGCTGAGGCTGTCCGACCACGACGACGGGCCCGCTATCCGCGCCGCCGATGTCTGGTCTGCCCCCCGGTCGAAGTCGATGATCAGCGCCCGCGGGGCGCTCGCCGCTAGCGTCGTTTTGCCGGTCCCCGGAGGCGCGTACACCAGTATCCGCGGCGGCAACGCCACCGCCTGAGAAATCACCTTTGCGCGCCAGTCTAACCCGAAACCTTGAATCGTCATTGATTGAACCTCCTGTGAAACACACCGAATAAAAGTCGCACTCTCTCCCGAATTTGTGGCACGAGTCGGGATTACGCGGCGCTGGTTGCGCGTTATCTACCGTCGCCTGCAGCAGCCGCACCGTGCCCGCGATATCGCGCTCGAAGGCCGCGTGTTCATCGGCCAGTCGCGTTATCTCCGCGCGCTGGAAATAGTGATCGGGTCGCTCGGCCATGTCGGCGAGGGCGCGTAGCTCGAGCTCGTCGTCGGTCTCTCCTTTCTTGCCGCGTAGCGCGCTCTTGCGAAGCACGTCGTACAGGATGCGCTCTGCCCCGAGGCCCAACTGCGCCGATGCATAAAGGTACGTGCTCACCTGCGCGTCCGAGGTAGTGACCCGACGCCAGTACGCAGACCCGGGCGTGATATCCTCGCTTGACGTCTTGTGTTCGATGACGACCCGCGAGCCCTCGTAATCTCCGATCGCGTCGAGCTCGCCGACCATGCGAATACCGCCGATGGAGATCGTGAACGTCACGTCGGTCTGCGCAACCGCCAGTGACGACCCCGCCCACCGCGCCACGTAGCCGCGCATGAGTGCGCGCTCTAGTGGCTTGTCGAGCGCGAGCCACGGCTCGCTTGTCTCGCCGCGGTGGAACGCCCCAAGCGCGCCGTGTATGCGCTTGCCCGCTTCGAGCGGCTCCGCGCTCCCGACCGCTTCAATGCGGTCAACGTACCTGTGATGGTGCTCGCGAGGGCAACGCCGAAACGTCGCTAGCTGCGAGTGACTTGCTATCAGATTATTCATGCTCTCTCCCTTCGAGCGTTGACTGTATGTCAGCCGCTTGACTTGGCGTCAATGTTTTTTTATCGTGAGGCGATGCGAAAAAATACAGGGGCGAAACTGCTCGATAAATTCCTTCAGACGTGCGCGTCGTCCGCGCTCGCGACTGCGATCGGAGTCGATCCGAGTTACGTCTGCCACCTGCGCCGTGGTCGCCGCGCGCCGTCGCTCCGCGTGGCGCTCGCGCTCGAGACGGCTACCTTTGGCGCTATCCCCGCTCGGTCGTGGGCTCTGTGAGCGCGCCCGAGAACGAGCCCGCGTTCGC
>CAYSXF010000774.1:0-2906 GCA_964434815.1 uncultured Lentisphaeraceae bacterium | reverse complement strand
GCGGCGCATGCCTGACAAACTGGCGATCACGATCATCGAGCGCGAACCCATCGCGCGCGTCGGCTCAAATGGGCGTGTGGTCGACGAGGAGGGCGTCGTGTTCGTGCGCTACGCCGGGACGGGCGGCCTTCCGATTGTCAAGGGTTCGGACGAGTTCGCACAGGTCAAACCGGGCGACCGGCTTCACGGCATGAATATGGCGGCGGTGCGGTTGGTGAACTGCTCGCTGCGCCCCGAGTGCCGCCTGCGGATTCTGGTGGTGGACACCTTCAAGGACGACTATCTGTTTCTCACGCTGTCGGATCACCGTCAGGCGAAGATCGCTTGGGACGGCATGCAGGACGACGAAAAAAACACGGAAACCAAAATGCAGCGGCAGTTCGACAAGCTCGCCAAGGCGATGGACAGCGACATCGGACGGCCCTGCCAGGTGTGGGACGCAACGCATTCCGGGCGTATTTTCGCAACGCCGCCCGGCTTACAATAAGGCGAAGGGAGAGGTTTTTTATGGCGATTCCTCCGATTGCCGCGCTTGAGATCGGGACCTCCCGGACGGTCATCTGCGTGGGCGAGTCTGACGAAAGCGGACGCATGAGAATCACAGGGGTTGGCACGTATCCGTCGACCGGTGTGCGCAAGGGACAGATCACCGATTTGTCTCAGGCGTGCGTCGGAGTCGAGTCGGCTGCCAAACAGGCGGAGAAACAAGCGGACGTCAGCATCTGGCAGGTGCTGCTGGCGATCTCCGGCGGGCACATTCAAGCTGCTGTCAACACGGGGATGGCGACAATACGCTCCGGTGACCGCGTGGTTTCCAAAGAGGACATCGAGGAGGTCACCGAGAACGCGCAGACCGTGCAGATCGAAGCGGACCGCCAGGTGCTGCACACGATCACGCAGTCTTATATGGTGGACGACCAGCCGGGAATCGTGAAGCCGGAAGGGATGCGCTGCAAGGTGCTCTCGCTGAATGTCATGGCGGTCCACGGCATGAAGAACCGCATCGACAACGCGGTGAGCGTGGCGAAGAACGTGCAGCTCGAAGTGACCGACGTGGCGTTCTCGGGGATCTGTGCCGCGCTGGCGGTCTTGACGCCGGAGCAGAAACGCAACGGCGTGGTGCTGGTGGATCTTGGCGGCGGCACGACCAATTACATCGCTTATTGCAACAACGTGATATCGGCGGTCGGCTGCATCGCGGTCGGCGGCGACCATGTGACGAACGACATTGCGCTGGCGTTCAACATTCCTCTTAACCGCGCGGAAGAGATCAAGCGCTCAGAGGGGTGTGCGGTGATCGATCCCGATACGAGCGGCCGGCGCGTGGTGCTGTCGGCGGATGTCGGCTTTGAGGAGCGGCTGCTCAGTTGCAAAGCCTTGCACACGGTGATCAACTCGCGGATGGACGAGACCTTCCGCGTGCTGCGCTCGAAGCTGGATGAGGCGGGCGTGCTGCCGCATCTGGGCGGCGGCGTGATCCTGACGGGCGGCGGCGCGTATCTGCGCAAAGTTTCGGATTTGGCGCAGCGCGTATTTGGTCTGCCGAGCCGGATCGGCCTGCCGGTGAATGTGGACGGCCTGGGTGCGGTAGAACAGCCGGCCGCGCTCTCCACAGCGGCGGGCCTGGTGCTTTACGGGAAAATGACATACGAGGACCGCAGGCTTCTTTCGCCGCTGCGGAACCTCTTCAAAGGAGTATTTCGCAGATGAGCCAGGAACTGCAATCGGGGCTGCTTCTCTTGGGCGTGGGCGGTGGCGGGTGCCATTTGGCCGCGTCTGTTCTGGCCGCTTACGGCGGCGGGATGCGCGCATTGGGCGTGGACACGGACGCGCTGTCGAACCGGCAGGCCTCGTCCGGAGGCCTGAACTGCCTGCTTTTGGGCGGCGCGCGGCTGGCTGGCCATGGCACGGGCGGTGACGCGATCAAAGGTCGCCTAGTCGCTCAAGACGACATGCAGAACCTTGTGCCGCACTTGCAAGGGGTTCGCACGGTGGTGGTGACGGCGTGCCTCGGCGCAGGCACGGGCGGCGGCGCGGCGCCGGAGATCATCAAGTCGCTGCACGACATGGGAATCGCGACGATCTGTTTTGTGACTCTGCCCTTCGGGTTCGAAGGCGAGTCGCGCCGCAAGGCGGCGGAGCGCGTGCTGCCGATGATCGAGGAGAATGCCGATTCGATGGTGGTCATCGCGCTTGACGACCTGTTCGAGGATGCAGACGGGGCCGTGCTGGAGGACGCCATCCAGAAAGCGGAAAACATCGTTGCCGCAGGCATCACGATGGTGTGGCGGCTTGTGTCGAAGCCGGGGTTCATCCAGATGGACGCGGAGCGTTTGCACACCATGATTTTAAAGGGCGGTAACGCCCGGTTCGGGTACGCCTCAGCCGAGGGCGCAAACCGCGCGACCCACGTGGTGACCGCCTTGCGCGGCTGCCGTCTGTTGCGGTCAGGCGATGCGCTGGCCAAGTCGAATGCGCTCCTTCTGGGTATTTTGGCAGGACACGATCTGCGCTTGGCTGAGATCGGCGAAATCATGAGCAAGATACGCTCGATGTGCAAACCCGAGTGCGACATTGAGATGGGGACTGTTCTGGACGCTCAGTTCGACGGGCGCGTGGAGCTTGTGGCCATGACGTTTGAAAGCTGGGCCGCGGCCACGCAGGTCGAGGTCCGCAAAGAGGCTGCGCCTTTGCATGAGCCGCCTGTGGCTGAAGATTTCCCGATCCAGTCGGGCACGAAAAGGTCTCGCAGCAAGGGCAGCAAGCTGTCGTTCGGCGCAACAGGACGCGGCAAGTTTCAGAACGTCGAGCCCACGATCTTCAACGGCCAGGACCTCGATATCCCGACGTTCATGCGGCGCGGTATCCAGTTGGATCGGTAGGGGCCTCAGGCCTGAGGTCGGAGG
>CAYSXF010000773.1:0-2914 GCA_964434815.1 uncultured Lentisphaeraceae bacterium | reverse complement strand
CACCTCTCTATTCGTCGGCAGCGTCAGATGTGTATAAGAGACAGGGCATCGAGTGTCTTCTCGTCGTGGCCGCCCGAAACAAGGAACGCCGGCACGGTTACAGGCCGCGCAGTCAGCGTCTGCAGCCAGGTGTAAAAGGGGCCGGAAAACGGATAGCCATCCAAGTCGACGGTGTCGCCGTGCTTCAGCCCCGCTTCGAGCGTCGCGCGGCTCTCGCGCGCCTTGCCGTACGCGACCATGTCGTTCACCATGCGGCGCTGCAGAAGCTGGCGGATGAAATCAGGCCCAGTGACAGGCGACCAGAGGGCGAGCGCGGCGACGTCTGTGCGTTTGGCTGCAAGGCGGGAAGCCAGCAGCGCGCCTGTGCGCACGCCGAGCACGGCGCGAGGCGCAGACGGAAAAGCGTCTGCTAGCCATGCAAGCGCGGCTTCGCACTCGCGCTCAAAGCGCACAGGCGGCACCGTTTCGAAGTCGCCATCGGAGTCGCCGCAGCCGGAAAAATCGAACAGGAGCGACGCGATGTTGGCGGCCGCCAAGGCGCGTGCGGTCTGCACGAAGATGGGAAGCGAGCCTTTGCGCTCTTCTGCGAAAGGCGGCAGGAACAGAGCGGCTCCGCAGACGTTTGCGGGCGCAAAACAGGTTGCGGACAAGGCGCGGCCGTCGGTCGTCAGAAAAAAAGCGTGTTGAGTAATAGCGCTCACAAGTGGTTAAAAGTATAGGCGAAGACGAATCCGAATACGAATAGGAAATGCGCCCGTTTTTGGTTATACTTCCGATGTTCAAAGTTGGAGGATTCAAGGAATGCCGCTGTACGAATTCTATTGCAAGCCGTGTCACACGATCTACACGTTCCGTTTTCAGCGCGTCGACACTTCGACGGTTCCTCCGTGTCCCGTGTGCGGTGCGAAACTGTCGCGGGAGGTCTCGCCCTTCGCGTACATCGTGAAGGGCAAGAACAGCGCAGATCCGATGGAGGACGGCGAGTCGGCGAGCCGCATGGATCAGGTGATGGCGCAAATGGGCGAGCGCCTGCAGTCGCTGGACGATGACGACGCCGACCCGCGCGAGGCGGTCAAGGTGATGAAGGAGCTGGCGTCTGCGGGGGGGATGACCTTCAACAAAGAGGTGCAGGAGGCGATGGCGCGGATTGAGGCCGGAGAAGACCCCGAAAAGATCGACGAGGAGTTCAGCGACGTTTTTGAGACGGACAACCCATTCGCAGAGGGTGAAGGCGGATCGGGAAAGAAGCCTTCAGACTGGTGGCGTCGGATGCGCGGTCCGCGGCGTGATCCGAAGTGGTACGATTCAGAGCATTTTAATTAAATGTGTAGCCGTTCCGGGACGCCTCCCCGAGGCGTTCGCGGCGGGTTCGGGGAACCCGCCCTACCTGATGTCTGACAACGGCCACACTTTACCTTAATGCGCTCTAGTATAATGAAACGGACGGATTTGAATGGTCAATCACGATTCCATGGCATCTGTGTTGGGTAACCCGCTTTTGTGGGAAGTTGCGGCGGCGGTTGTCGCGCTCAATCTGCCGTTCGGCTACTGGCGTGCGGGCGTGATCAAGTTTTCAAGGGCTTGGTTCCTCGCGGTGCACCTTCCCGTGCTGGGTGTGGTCGCCATGCGGCTGTCGTTCCGGCTCGGATGGCATCCGCTCACGTTTGCAGTGCTGATCAGCGCATTCTTCTTAGGCCAGCTTCTCGGCGGTGTTTTGCGCCGTGTGGCGTGACGCCGCGCAGACTGCGTCAGCCCCTGTGTTTTGCGAGCAGGTCGTGAACTTGGATCTTGCGCGAGATAGGGATGATCCATTCGGCATAGAGGCGGGCGATTTTCTTCGGCAGGTCCTCTGAGGCGTGCTGCTCGCGGGTCATATCCAAGATGCGGGCGATCACTTCGGCTTCGACGGCGTGATTCGTAATGGCCTCCTCCATCTGCGCGGGGTCACGGTTCTGGAGCGGAAGGCGGAGCGACTCGGGGATTTCTTCCAGTTTCAAGGCTGCCACGTGCACGGAGAGATTGAGGCGCTGAACGAGGGCATTCATACAGTTGGCGTCGGAGGCGATGCATTTGCGGCGGTCGACGTCCGTGCCGGGTTCGCAAAGGACCGGGAGCAGCGTGTTGACGTAGAGCGGGCGCAGGATGTGCGCCCGGCCGGCGATGGTGGAGGCCGCGCCGAAGAGCGTGGCCGTCTCGGCGACCGACAGCGGCCGTTTGAGTTCGTTGTACTGTTCCTCATTCACTTTGAAAAGCGCGCGGCCGCAGAAGGCGATCACAAGTGTCTCATCCAAGGATGCAATGATATTTCGAAGTTGAGAAAGTTTGTTCATGAAAAGAATAGGTCAAGGGGTGAGAACACTTTTTGGATAGCCGCATTATAGCAGAACCCCACGATTAAACACTTCCATTTTTTGCAATCAGGTGACCGGATAGGTGCCGATTTTGCGGCCCGCTTCCGAAAGGGCGAGGACCAGCCGCCACGCGGCCTCAGCGGCGGGTGACTTCCAGTCGGTGACGGCTTCGATGAAAAAGCCGTACTCCCAGGGGCGGCCTGGCAGCGGGCGGCTCTGGATGAACGTGAGGTTGACGTCGGCGGCGTCGAAAGGCGCCAGCGCATGCAACAGTGCGCCGGGGCGGTTGCCGATCACCAGATGGATGAGTGAGCGAATCTCGCGCGGGCTAACGGTTGAACGAGTTGGGCGGCGGCTGGCTGTGACCACGAAAAAGCGCGTGACGTTCTCGCTGCTGTCCTGAAGGTTTTCTCTTAGCGTGGCGAGGCCGTTGATGCGCGCGGCAGCGGCTGAAGCCAGCGCAGCGCTGCCCGGCTCTTGCGCGGCGCGGCTCGCGGCTGTGGCCGTGCTCGATTCTGGAAACAGCTCGGCGTGTGGCAGCCACTTCCTCAGTGAGGCCCGGC
>CAYSXF010000772.1:0-2919 GCA_964434815.1 uncultured Lentisphaeraceae bacterium | reverse complement strand
CGTCACTTAGCGTCGCGCCCGTTCAAAATAGCCAGTGCGCGATCCAACGTGGCCCCAGCCTCCTTGAGCTTTCCCGCCTGAAGTTGCGCTTCGAAATCTGACCTCATCTCTTCGACCTTAGAAAGATCGCGTCCTTCGGCCTTCCACTTCTCGGCGAGTTTCTTCGCTTCCGACAGCTTCGGTTCGAGAGTTTTGATTCCGTTCAGCGTCGCCTGCTGTTCGGCCGTAAGCGTATTCTTGATCAGAATAAGCAGCCGCAACTGTTCATGTTTCATCTCGCGGTCGACGTCGAGGATCTTGTCGGCCTGCGCAACCAGCGCTTTCTCATCCACGCGCGGCTGCTTCGCCAACTCGGCGAACATGTCCGCCGCCGCCTGCAACTCCTCCTTCAGCCGCGACACCTTCACCTCCGCCGCATCGTTAGCCTCGCTCAGCGTCGTCTTCTGCCCGTCGGTCAGCCCCAATATCCCCGCCTGACTCCTCACCTGCTCCGGCAAGTAGAAACTTCCGATCAGTTTCTCCTCCAGATGATCCCCGGCGGTCGCAACACCGGCCACGAACGTGACGACTCCACCGCAAACACAACGAAGCCTGTTCTTCATATGACCCATTCCCTTTCCGGACAAACCCATATATCAGGACGCGGTCTTAAGGCATGGCGAGTTTGCCGTGCCTCAAGGAAAAGTCAACCCCGCTGACTTTCCCCGCAACGCTTGTTAAACGTTAGCACACAAACTTTGCACGCTGCAAGACCTGTTCGCGGGATAAAAGATATTGGAAAAATGGCTCGTTTCTAACTCGCCAATCGTTGCGCAAAGGCTCTGACTGAAAGATGACAGTGCTGAACAGTTTCGCTAACATATCGGCAGTAAACGACTGTTTTCCCTTAGCAACCAGAACAATCTAGCGTATACTCGGCACCGTGAATCCGGCAAAGCACTGATCCACATCGCGGACGTTATGGCTGAATGACATTGAGGAGTTCTTATGGCTGAAACTGAAAAGGCAGACTGGCTCAAATGGGTCGCATTGACGACAACGGTTCTCGCGGTAGCAGCCGCGATCGCCTCTTTGAGATCAAGCAGTTATTCCACACGAACCCAGCTTCAGACGACGATCGAGAGCAATCAGTGGTCCTATTTTCAATCGAAGAGCATCAAGCAGCACGCGCTTGAGTGCCAGTTGGACACATTCAGGCTCGACCGGCTGAGTGCCTCAAGCGGGCCGGCCATCAGCTATCTGGACGACAAGATAAAGCACTACGAGTCAGAGATTCAAAGATACGCCAAAGAAAAAGAAGAAATCAAAGCCAAGGCGGAAGCCTGCTCGGCAGTAGAAAACCACTACAAGGAAAAGGGCGGGAAATTCGGCATCGCGGTCATGTTTCTTCAGATAGCGATCATGCTCTCATCCATGAGCGCGCTGCTGAAGCGAAAGATGTCCTGGCTGGTCGGCTTGGCGATAGGGTGTGTCGGCTTATTGCTTATGCTTTACGGATTTCTGCTTTAGAGCGGTTTCACTTATTCTGTGGCCATCGTGTACCAACGCGAAACGGCTCGCGGGGACGCTCGCCCTCCAACAAATCGCACTTTATTCGCATGGAGGGCGAGCGTCCCCGCGAGCCGTAAAGTGGCTACGCAATATACATTTAACCGCTTTAGCGGCAGGGCCGGCCACTCCTGCCGTCGTGGCGCCATCCTCCTCTGAAGGATCACAGCATCTCCAGCAACCGGTCTGTCTGCCCGTCCGTGCCGACCGTGATGCGCAGGTACTCGCCTGTCGCAGGCCCCGGAAAATAGCGCACGAAAATCTTGGCTGCCTTCAGCGCCTCGAAGACCTTCTTCGCGTCCCCGTCCGGCGGACGCGCAAAAAGAAAGTTCGTCTGCGAATCGCACACACGCCACCCGCGACGCCGCAGTTCGCCAGTCAGCCGCTCGCGCGTCGCGCGGATTTTGCGCACGTTCTCGCGCATGTACGGCAGGTCGTTCAGCGCGGCCAGCCCCACCACCTGGGCGAGCATGTCCATGTTGTAGGAGTCTTTGATTTTGTAAAGCGCGCTGATCAGCGGCTCAGGGCCGATCACGTAGCCGAACCGCATACCCGCCAGCGAGAAGGACTTCGAGAACGTGCGCATCACCAGCGTGTTCGCGTTCTCTTTCGCCAAGGCGAGATCCATGCAGTTCGTGTCCGCGAAATCGCCGTACGCCTCATCGAGCAGCACCACGCCGTCGAACGTTTTGCAGAACGCCGCCACCACGTCCTTGTCGTACGTCATGCTGGTGGGCGCGTTGGGGTTGGTCATAAAGAAAAGCGACGCGTTGTAACCCTCCGGCATGCGCCACGTGAAATCCGCGTTGAGTGACACCGGCCGCTGCTCAATCCCCCGTATCTCCGTCAGCACCGGATAGAGCGAATAGGAAGGCATGAAATAGCCGACGCTGCCGCCGTTCTCCACGAACGCGCGCGTGCAGAGCGCGAGGATCTCGTCCGAGCCGTTGCCGACGAAGATCTGCAGCACAGAGCACCCGTGAATCTCCGCGATCCGCTGACGCACCGCCATAAAAACAGGGTCGGGATAAAGACGCAGGCGCGCGTAGTCGAAAGCCTTCAGCGCCTCGGCCACCTTCGGGCTCGGCGGGTACGGGTTCTCGTTGGTGTTGAGCTTGATGATGCCCGGATCCTTCGGCTGCTCGCCGGGGGTGTAGGCTTCCAAAGCCTGTACGTTTTTGCAGATATACATGGGACCGTTACGGGGTATGAGTGAAGAGTGACGAGTTCGAAATCGCATCTCAACTATATCATAATTCGCTGGCGTTACAACCCCACCGCTTCATATCATGCAACCGCAAACCGCGCAACCGCGCACCTTTCCATCCTGTCTCTTATACACATCTGACGCTGCCGACGAATAGAGAGGTG
>CAYSXF010000771.1:0-2921 GCA_964434815.1 uncultured Lentisphaeraceae bacterium | reverse complement strand
GATTTCTGCCTGTCTCGTGGGCTCGGAGATGTGTATAAGAGACAGCGCGTGGACTGACTGGATGGAGAAGTACGCGCCCGACTTCATCGACAACTTCTCTTCAGCCAAGTCCCCGCAGCAGATGCTGGGCGTGCTGGCCAAGACCTACTACGCAGAGAAGATGGGCATCGACCCCTCCAAGCTCTTCATGGTTTCAGTCATGCCCTGCACGGCCAAGAAATACGAGATCTCACGCAGCGAGAACATGTTCGCCAGCGGGCATCAGGACGTCGACGTGGTGCTCACCACCCGCGAGATCGCACGCATGTTTAAGAACGCAGGCATCGACTACCTCAACCTGGAGAAGGAAGAGGCCGACTCGCTGCTCGGCGAGTATTCCGGCGCGGGCACGATCTTCGGCGTCACCGGCGGCGTGATGGAGGCCGCGCTGCGCACGGCCTACTGCCTGATCACTGGCGACGCCCAGCCGCCCTCGATTAACTTCGAGGCCGTGCGCGGCATGGAGGGCGTCAAGGCGGCCACGGTCGACATCAAGGGCACCAAGGTCAACATCGCCGTGGCCCACCAGATGGGCAACGTCGAGCAGGTCCTCAACGCCGTGCGCGAAGACCGCGCCGCTGGCCGCAAGCCGCGCTACGACTTCATCGAGGTCATGGCCTGCCGCGGCGGCTGCATCGGCGGCGGCGGACAGCCGACCACGGGCGCCACGGACCAGGTCCGCAAGGCCCGCATCGCCGGCATCTACACGGATGACGAGAAGTGCACGATCCGCATGTCGCACCTCAACCCGCAAGTGCAGAAGCTCTACGCCGAGTATCTGGGCGCGCCGCTCAGCGAAAAGGCTCACCACCTCCTGCACAACCACTACCACGCGAAGAAAATCTACGCGAAGTAAGCGGTTCGTCATCACACGCGAAGAGGCCGGGCGCGCGCCCGGCCTCTTTTTTTACATCTCGCCCCGCAGATACCGCTGCCTGACAGGCTCTGGAAAACGCTCGATCGCATAGCGGAGCATCGTGCGCGGCATGCCCCGGCAATGCTCCTTGAGAAAGGCCTCTTCGCTCGCGAGATCGCGTTTGCCGACTTCTCTCAGCATCCAGCCGACCGCCTTATGCATCAGGTCTTCCCGATCGCCGAGCAGCCGCTCCGCAATCCGCAGGGTCTCGTTGAACTCCCCGCGCTTGATGAAATGAAAGGTCGCCAGAATCGAGATGCGGCGCTCCCACAGCAGATCGGAAGCCGCCAGGGTATCGAGCAAGGAGCGGTCGCGTGCCCACAAATGCGCACCCACAATGTGCTCAGCCGAGCAGTCCACCAAATCCCAATTGTTGATGTAGCGCGTGCTCTGTAAATATTGCGTAAAAATCCGTTCGCGCGCCACTTCGTCGCCTGTGTCGTAAGCCTTTATCAGGAGGAACAGCGCGAGCAGCCGCGCCTCGTGGAGCGGCGAGTGCAGCAGGCGGATGACCTCGGCGTGCGGCAGCGGATGAACCTCTTTGGCCAGCGTCCGGACCTGCGGCACGGTGAGCCCTACAAACAGGTCCCCCTCTCCGTACTGGCCCGGGCCGGTCTTGAAGAAACTGCGCGACACCCGCGCCCGTTCAGGATCACCCATCGCTTCCAACCGCCCAATGATTTCAGCCGCTTTCATTCGTGCCTTCCTCTTGTTGCCTGACCGCCGGATCATACCACGCGTTTTTCCTCGGCTTCAACAACCATCATCACAACCTATCAGACGCTTGGAAATTACGTCAGAATCACGTATGCTAATCCCCATTAAGAAACACGGGGGACGCATCATGACATCTGAGCCTTCAACCGCCGCTTCCGTCGCCATCACCGGGCTTGGCGCAGTCACGCCCTATGGAGCGGGCGTCGACGCGCTGTGGCAGGCGCTGCTGCGCGGCGATTCAGCCATCTCTGACATGGATCTCTTCGACCTCGGCGGCATGACCTGCACCAAGGCCGGCGTGATCCGAAACTACACCCCGCCCGCCGGCTTCGAGAATGGCCCGCGCGCATCAGGTTTCGCCGCCGGCGCCTGCCTCGAAGCCCTGCGTCAAGCCGGCCTGCTCGACGACCCCGCTGCGCTGGCCGAGACCGCGCTCATCACCGCCTCGAACTTCGGCGACATCGACGCGGGCGAAGCCGCACTCATTCCCGCAGACCAGCCGGGCCATGCGGCTGCCGCCAGCCGGCACTGCGCGCATGCCACACCCGCCGCAACGCTCGCTGCCGCCTTCGGCCTTGGTAGCCTGCGCATTCCCATCTCCCTTTCCTGCGCCTCTGGCGCCTCAGCCGCCGCGACCGCCGCCAACCTCCTTGCCGCCGGACACGCCAGGCGCGTGCTCATCGTCGGCTACGACGCCATCTCCCGTTTCTCCTGGAGCGGGCTCTGCTCGCTGCGCACCATGACCAAGGACGCCGTGCGCCCCTTCGACATCAACCGCGGCGGCACGATCTTCACGGAAGGCGCGGCCGCGCTGGTGCTGGAGCGCGCGGATCTCTGCGCCTCGCGCGGAGCCGCTCCGCTCGCCATCCTCAGCGGTTGGGCCAGCGGCAACAACGGACATCACATGACCGCCCCAGCGCCGCGCGGCGCAGGCTCAGAGTACGTCATGCGCAAAGCGCTGGCACACGCCGGAATCGCTCCTGACTCGGTCGACCACATCAACGTTCACGGCACCGGCACGAAGCCGAACGACACCACCGAGACACAGGCCATTCAAGACCTCTTCGGTGCGCGCGCCGCCGCCATCCCCGTCACCTCGGTCAAAGGCTTGCTCGGCCACATGCTCGGCGCGGCAGGCTCGGTCGAACTCGCCGTCTCCGTGCTCTCGCTGCAGCACGGGCTCATTCCGCCCACAGGCAACCTCCAGACGCAAGACCCCGAGTGCGCGCTCGACGTGGTCACCTCGCCC
>CAYSXF010000770.1:0-2922 GCA_964434815.1 uncultured Lentisphaeraceae bacterium | reverse complement strand
GCGCGGCCAGGGCGGCCCGTGGAAGGACACGGCGGTCAAGGCGGGAGAGCCGTCCGACGCCTATCTGATGACCGGGTTCGACAAGAAGCGGCTGACCCTCTCGCAAACCGGCGCGGAGGCTGCGAACGTGACGTTGGAGCTGGATCTGACCGGCACGGGCGTGTGGCGGGCGTTCGAGACGTACCGCGTCGAGCCCGGCAAGCCGGTGCAGGTCGCGCTGGATGACGCGCGGGCCTACTGGCTGCGCGTGACGTCGGACAAGGCATGCACGGCCACTGCGTGGCTGGCATACGAGTAGGGGCGACCGGCTGGTCGCCGTGATTAGGGGCGGCCGGGCGGTCGCATGAGAAGGGGCGACCCGCCGGTCGCCCGCACAGAAAGGGGGTTCCAGGTGAGCGAATTTTCTAGGCGCGGTTTCCTGGCGGCGATGGCGGCAGGTGCGGCCTGCAGCGGCTGTTCCACACTCGGGAGACTTACGGCTGCGAAGCGTCCCAACATCCTGTTCATCATGTCCGACGACCATGCGGCGCACGCCATCAGCGCGTACACGGACAAGCTGATCCACACGCCGCACATCGACCGGCTGGCCAAAGAGGGCTGCCTGTTCACGCATGTGTTCGCGACCAACGCCATCTGCACGCCCAGCCGCGCGTCGATTCTGACGGGGCAGTACAGCCACATCAACGGCGTGCCCGTATTCAACCAGTTGGATCCGAACAAGGTCACCGTGGCGCACCGCCTGCAGCAGGCCGGCTACCACACGGCCATGATCGGCAAATGGCATCTGGGCAGCGACCCGCAGGGCTTCGACCACTGGGAGATTCTGCCGGGTCAGGGCGAGTACTTCGACCCGGTGCTCTACACGCGGGAGGGCTCGAAGAAATACTATGGCGAGTACTGCACGGACACGATCACGAACTTGGCGATCGTGCAGTTGCGCCGGCGGCCCAAGGACAAGCCGTTCTTCATGATGATGCACCACAAGGCGCCGCACCGGCCGTGGAATCCCGCGCCGCGGCACGAGGCGATCTGGCGGCAGCGGATCATTCCCGAGCCGGACACCCTGTTCGACGATTACGCAACCCGGACCGACGCGATCCGCCAGCAGAAGCAGGGCATCCGCGACCTCACCAAGACGGACGTCAAAGGCGACGTGCCCGCGGGGCTGACCGACCACGAGCGCACCCGCTGGCTGTATCAGCGCTACATGCAGGACTACCTCGCCTGCATTCAGGGGATTGACGAGAGCGTCGGCCGTGTGCTGGACGAACTCGACGCGCAGGGCATCGCCGAGAACACGGTCGTCATCTACACCAGCGACCAGGGCTTCTTCCTCGGCGACCACGGGATGTTCGACAAGCGGTTCATGTACGAGGAGAGCCTGGAGATGCCGTTCCTGATGCGCTGGCCCAAGGGGATCAAGCCGGGGACGCGCCAGGACGCGCTGGTGATCAACTGCGACTTCGCGCCGACTTTCCTGGCTCTGGCGGGGGCGGGGACTCCGTCGGAGATGCAGGGAGTGAGCTTCGTTCCGCTGTTAGGGGGAAAGCGTCCGGCGGGCTGGCGAACGAGCATGTATTACCGCTACTACCACGATCCGGGCGACCATCACACGGCGCGGCACTACGGGGTGCGGACCGAGACCCACAAGCTGATCCACTTCGACAAGCTGGATCAGTGGGAGTGCTATGATCTACTGAAAGATCCCCTGGAATTGAACAACATCTACGGATATCCGGCGGCGCAAGCGACCGTGGCAGCGCTTAAAACCGAGCTGTTCCGGCTGAAGAAGGAACTGGGCGACAATGACCTCTATGCCGACCCGAAGGATTGGCCCAAGGCGTCATCGTACGTGAAGCCCCCGGCGGAGCGCGGCAGGTAGTCCTGACGCGCTGTTTGGCCTAGAGGATTAGATTGGAAATAACGCTCAACTCTGAACGCTTAACGCTCAACGTTCAAGGCGCAATCCTTCAACGTTGAAAGTTGAACGTTGGGCGTTGAACGTTTGCTTTTTACTTCAGCGTTGCGCGTTCGTGTATTGAACGCTAGCCACTGCGCAGACACCCTATTTGGCGCCGCCGGAATCGAATATAAAAACCAGCCCAGTGACTAATGACCAGTGACTAATGACCAATGACTAATGCCCACTGACTCTTCTATTTGGCGTCGTCTGAGTCGAACACGAAAACCAGCTCATTGGGACGCACGCGCTTATTCTGGTGCGCGATATATTCGACGAACTCAGGATCGCTCGCGAAGCGGTGCTGCTTGGTCTTAAGAACCTCGATCTCCCGGTTCTTGTGCTCTATTTTCCGCATCAGCTCATTCCGCTGCTGCTCGAGGCGGTGCATCTCCGAGATTTTCGGCGGAACGATGAAAAGACCGCCTGCCACCACGCATACGAGCGCTGTGACTAAGGTGGTCTGGGTGATGATTTTTAAAAGAAGATTCACACGTGAGGTCCGTAAGAAACTGATACCCCTATCAAATCTGTAATAATGAACACCTTATTGACCAAAATGTCAAACGTAAATTGCGAAAAATCGTTTTTTATTTCATTCTTTTCGCCTGATGGTCTAATATGAGCCGCATTTGCACAACGAAAAGGGCGAAGACATGGATTTGACGGAGAAAACGCTGGGCGTGAAGCGCGTCTTCGAGGGACGGGCTCTGACCATCGATGTGGCGGAGATCGAGATGCCGAACGGGCGGCGGTCCACGCGCGAGATCGTGCGGCACAGGGGCGCGGCGGTGATCCTGGGCCAGCGGCCGGACGGAAAATTCGTCCTCGTCCGCCAGTACCGCCGGTCGATCGAGGAGACGCTGCTCGAGGTGGTCGCGGGCGGGCTGGAGGGGGGGGAACCTGACGAGGACGCAGCACGCCGCGAAATGGAGGAGGAGAGCGGATACACGGTCGAGGCG
>CAYSXF010000769.1:0-2940 GCA_964434815.1 uncultured Lentisphaeraceae bacterium | reverse complement strand
TAGAAGCCCAGCGCGGGGGTGCGCTCCGGATGCTTGAGCACGTTGCTCCACATCTCGGGTTTGTCCGACTCCCAGAGCGGACAGTGGTGCGCGCCGATCAGCATCTCTGTCCGCACCGGCTGGGGCGGCGGCATGTAACCTCCCGCGCCTCTCGGCTCACGGGGACGTCCGCCCTCCACGCCCGTTTCCGGCTGTGGAGGGCGAGTGTCCTCACGAGCCGCCAGAAAACATGTCCGAATCGCTGCCCTGGCTTCCACCTTTCCGTTCGCGATGACCTCCAGCGACAACTCTCCGTCGCATGCCGCCGCAGCCTCCACCTGCCACCTAATCACGGCCTGACCGCCAGCCGCCAAAATGGTCGGCCCACTTTCAGGCGTCGTCACCTTGACGCCAGCCGGCCCCGCCAGCCGCGCTCGTATTGTCGTTTCCCGCTCAACTGCATTCTCGATCACCGCCACCACGGGCTCCGCCCTTCCGGCCCGGCAGACGTTCGACTCCGGCTCGAACCGCCGGATGACCACGACCGGCTCAGCGGACGCTCTCAGCCCCAAGCATGCGAAGCCGATGATCACCCAAGAAGAACAGAACATCAGAGAACCTCTTAAGGTAGGGACGGTTCCCCGAACCGTCCGCGGACGCCTCGGGGAGGCGTCCCTACCGTAACTCACATTCGAAACCCACCTATGCGCCTTCTCCATCATTGGGCATTCCCTGTTGGATATTGACAATTCATTTCCCCGCCTTCACATCGTCGAACACCGCCAAAAGCGTAAAGTAATTGTCCACCAGCAGGCCCTCGTAACCGTGGCCCCCGCCCTTCCAGTCCCGCCAGTCGCGCGACATGCCGTTCTCTTCAAACCCTTGGAAGTTGCCGTCCGCATACCCCTTGAGCATCGGGTGGAAAATCCGCCGCGCGTCTTCGGCTCGCCCCAGCGTATAGAGCGCTTTGATCAAGAAATACGAGAAGCAGCCCGTGGCTCCGCCGTTCTCGTAATACTGGAAGCCGTCGCTTCCGTCCTCGCGCAGCGGCTCGCCGAACCTTTCGGGGGGCGTTTTCTCAAACACATAATCCCCCTTGCGGACTGGAACGAGATTGCCCGGCAAGCCGAGGTCAAACCGCGTGTAACCGACCTCTTTCATTTTAGCGAGCAGCTTGTCCATAATCGCATTCGCCTGCGCACCCTCCACCAGCCCATAGGCCACAGCCGCGCCGTTTACAAAGGTGAACCCGTAGTCGTGCAACTGCCCGTCCTTGCTGCGCCAGCCAGCGATGATGCCCGTCTCCGGATTGAGGAACCCCGGCAAGTAGGCGGCTTTCAGCCTATCCGCACGCCGGTCGAAATCCGCCGCGTCGTCCGCATGCCCCAGCTCGCGCGCCAGCGCCGCGAACCGGCGCGCGGCGTGGTAGATGAGCGCGTTGGAGTAGGCGTCCTCGTGGCCGAAGTTGATCGTGTCCCACCAGTTCGCCGGCCGACGGTCCCTGAGCGGCCGATCATTGTAGTTTCCGGTTGAGGGATACTCGATCAGCCCGTTGCCGTCCGTGTCGCGCGCAACCATCTGCCGCGCCCACGCGGCCACGCCTGCATAGTTCTTCTCCGCCCACGCGCGGTCTTTCGACGCTTCGGCGTAACGGCACGCCGCAAGCACGAGCGAAGGCATCGAGTCCGTGGACGTCCACGGCGTGGCCCATTTGCACAGGATCGCATCCGTGGGCGACATCCCGTAACCGACCTGGCCGTAGCCCAACGCTCCCGCCAGATAGCGATCCAGCGTCATGCGCACCAGATCGAGGCACGTGAGCCCGTCCGCCAGCGGCGGCGCGACGGCCGCCAGCTCTGCGTATTTGTAGACGGTGAACGCCACCGGGTCGCTGGACGCGTTATTGCCGAGCATCTGCAGGCGAGGGTTCACCTGAAAGAGATTCAAGAAATCGCGCCGGAACCCGTCGTAGAGCGGGTTGCCCTCGATCCCAGCAATCTGCGGATAAATCTGCGTCACTTCCAAGCGGTACAGCACGCTCGGGCGCTCAGCCGTCGCCGCCGGAAACGCGATCTTCACGTTCGGAGTATCCTCGATCTGCCGAACCGCGTCGTAGTCGAGCGCCGCTCCAGGCACGTCGCTCGTGATGCGCAGCGTCCCCCGGTCGGGCAGATGCAGCACGCATGGCAACGCCATCTTTCGCTCGCCGGGCCTCATGAGCCCCAACAGCGTGGCGTGATTCTTCTTCTGATTGAACATGACCGTGAAAGGTAGGGCCGGACTTCCGGGCCGACCGCTCTCGTACTCCGATCGCAGCGTCACCGTTTTCTCGCCGCAGGCGACTTGCCACACCGGCTTCCCGCCACGGGAATACGTAAACGCCCCTTTGTTATTTGACTCGAAAGCGAACCCCGCCGCCGCCGCATTCCGCACGAACGCGGGATTGTCGGCGAGTTTGCCCTTGCCCAGTGAGTCCACGTCGAACTCACTGAACGCCGGCGCCGTGCGAGAGAGTCCGACCGACAGATAGCCCGACCGGAAGTCCGGCTCGACCGCGTGCAATGAAGCCGCAGACAGCAAGGCGCATCCCATTATCAAACGTTCTCTGATTCTCATCGTTTCATCCCTTCTGCACCGTGCCGACCATCGCAAAAATATTCTCAAGCGGCGTGCCGGCCTGCACGTTGTGGCAGGAGCAGCAGATATAGCCCTGCCCGCCCGCGCCGAGTGTCGCCAGACAGTCGCGTGTCTCGGCCCGCACGACCTCCGGCGTACCGAACGGCAGCACGCTCTGATTGTCCACCCCTCCGTGGAAGATCACCCGGTCACCGAACTCCTTCTTGAGTTCTGCCATGTCCATGCCGGGACAGGCGTGCTGGATCGGGTTCAGCACGTCCACGCCGCACGCCACGATCGGGTTCAGCAGCGGACGCGCCGCACCGTCGGTGTGATAGAACACCT
>CAYSXF010000768.1:0-2944 GCA_964434815.1 uncultured Lentisphaeraceae bacterium | reverse complement strand
TACCGATAACGACCAGCATTTCGACCAAAGTGAAACCGCCGCGCGGCGTTCTCTTAGCTGTTTTTTTCATAGTTTCTCCGGCCACTGTCCTAACGGCGCGCCCCGGCACTCTTTTAATGGTCGAAGCGGACGATGTCATCTTTCGTCCATTTCGCTGCCCAGGTGCGCTCGTTTCCCGTTAGGGTCGAGATGGGAATCCACGGCGGAAACGTCCGGCCGTCCTTGCCGGCCGACCAGATGCGATAACTCTGATAAGGGGGCGCCGAGTAGTAATAGAACTCGCGGCCCCAGCCGTCTCTCACGGACACGAACTGTAGCACGTATCTGTTACCGCCCAAATCGTATGCCTTCACATCGGTGATCGCGTTGTTGGCATCCCTGATCGTAAGCGTCCGATAACCGCCCGTGTTGCCGTCCGTATACGGCTCGCATGTGTTGACGCCCAGAATCATGTGTCCGAACATGACGATCTTTTCAAGGTTCGGCATCCAGCGTGCGGCGGCGCGGTTTTCAACGATCTGCTGCGCGCTGAGTGATTTTCGTAGACCCGATATATTTGAAACCGGATTGTGCGACTTCCATTGGCGGCTCCCATAGAAATTGTTGTCCGGCTCCAGCATCTCGTTCTTCTCGTCACCCGTGAACCCGACCTGTTCGAGACGCGGCAGCAGAAACGACATCACTCCGAATTTGAACAACTTGATGTTTCCCCAGTCATCTTTGGGGTACGAGGCTGCGATTGGGGCAAGCAGGGTGTTGGGACTCAGAACCCCCCATTGTTGGTATGCTTGGTTAACGTAAGCGTCTAACCCTTTCACGTTGGGATATTCGAAGGCCATCGGCTGACTCTGTGCCGCCAACGAGCAGGCTGAGGCAAACCCGTCCTCCGAACCGATATCCGTGACGGGACGGCCGAAATCATCCGTGATTCCCGATGCCCATGGATCGGGAGACTGATATTGCGGCACGGGCGGGTAGGTTCCGTACTCGGCGTAAAAGCCCGATAGCGCATTCTGCAACCGCTGCAGCCGGGATGTCGTTTCCGCTTTCTGGTTCATCTGCCCGGCCGTATTCAGCAGCTGGAAAATACCGCCGATCAAAATGCCGATAATGGCCACGACAACCATCAGCTCGATCAGCGTGAAGGCCCGCTGGCTTCCTGTCCGGCCCACTTTTTTTTCTGTCGTCTGCATGGTCTGTCTTCTCATTCGTTTAAACCCCGAAAGGGTGGCCCGCAATGCCGAACATCGCGAGCCGGCGCGATGGGGACATCGCGCCTGACCCTTGGGGTTGCCTCTCCCCAAACGCCGCAGCTTACGCCTGCGATCCGAGCGTGCCGATGATTTGAATCATAGGCATGAACATCGCGATGACGATCGTGCCGACAATCACAGCCAAAATGATAATCATCAGCGGCTCGATCACCGAGGTGAGTCCGGCCACCGCATTGTCCACCTCGTCGTCGTACGTGTCCGCAATACGCGTCAGCATGTCGGGCAGCGCGCCCGTCTCCTCGCCGACCTCCACCATGGAGATCACCATCGGCGGGAAAACCTTGCTGGCGGCGAGCGGCGCCGTCATGCTCTCGCCCTCTTTGACGCTGTCGTGGACCGACTGGATGGCCCGCGAGATCACGGCGTTGCCCGTGGTGTCGCGCACAATGACCAGCGCCTGCAGCACCGGCACGCCTGAAGAGAGCAGCGTGCCCAGCGTCCGCGTCATGCGGGCGACAGCCGTGCGCCGCACCAGCGAGCCGAACATCGGCGCATTGATTTTGGCCACATCCAGCAAGTAGGTGCCGGTTTTGGTTTTGGCGAAAATCTTGAAGAGCACCACCAGCCCCACCACGGCGCCGAACACCACGAGGCCGTTTTGCATCACAACGTTGCTGGCCGTCATGACGAACTGCGTGATGGCCGGCAAGGGTTTGCCCTCCAACAGGTCGTTGAAAATATCCTTAAACTTGGGAATCACGGCCACCAGCAGGAAGCACGTGATGCCGACCGCGGCGAAAAACACGACGATCGGGTAAACCATGGCGCCCTTGACCTTGTTCTTGATGCGCTCGGCCTTCTCCGCGAACTCCGCCAGACGGTTCAGCACAACCTCCAACACGCCGCCCGCCTCGCCGGCGCGCACCATGTTGACGTAGAGGTTGTTGAAGATCTTCGGGTAGTTCTGTAGCGACTCCGAGAAGGTGCTGCCGCTCTCCACCGCATCGCACATTCCGGCCAAGGCGTCTTTGAGCGTCGCGTTGGGGGTCTGGCGCTGGAGCACATGAAGGCCGCGCAGCAAGGGCAAGCCGGCATCCACCAGCGTGGCCAACTGCCGGGTGAACAGCATCACCTGCTTGACAGCCACTTTGCCCTGAAAGATTGCAGCAAGGAACCCGGGCATCTTTATGGCCCCGCCCCCGCCCGACTTGGCCTGAACCTTGGCGGTCACGACCTTGGATGAACCCGCCCCGCGGGTAGGCCGCCGTCCTCCACTCAGATCCTGAATACTGGTGGGAAAGAGTTGTTTTTCCTTGATGGCGGCGAGAGCGCGGTTCTCATTGTCGGCATCGATCATGCCTTCAACTTCACGCCCCTTGGGATCCATGGCAACATATCGGAATTTCGGCATAAGATGACTCCGTTATATAACTCATCAAGAGTAGTACTCACCCGCCCTATGATGCAAGCGCGGAAATCAGAAGGAACTTCGGCAGGCCTCTGCACTCTTCTTTAATGTCACGGGAAAACCGTTTTGCGATTTTTCGTCGCTGGCGTACCCGCCAGACATGACAAATCGCAAAACATTATTCTGCTTTCCGAATTCCGGATTTCCCTCATTTCTTAAATCAGTGGTGAAGTCCCCTCTTTCCGGTGCACCTTGTGGGTATTAGAAAACAATCGATGCGGGTGGTGAAATGGGCGGTACAGGACTCGAACCTGTAACCCCT